>NZ_JBYITE010000012.1:0-176857 GCF_057709105.1 Streptomyces sp. bgisy100 | reverse complement strand
TTGATGCTCCTCGCACGCGGCGCACAGCACACCTGACCCGCGTTGCCGGTTCAGGTCGGGCCGGGCCTCTGGAGAGCCGCCGTCGGACGGATGTCATCGCCGCGGCGATGCGGCTGCTCCTGGTGAGCGCAACGGCTGCATTCGGCGAGCGCGACGGCTGCTCCGGTGGGCTCGGCCACCGGGCCACCGGGACGCCCGCCCGCTGAGCCGCGGGCGAGCCCCCGCCCGCTCGCCTCATGCGGTCACGGACAGCTGGAACGGATCATCCGGTCCGCGTAGCCGGCGAGATGCTGCGCAGATCGAGGTTCCAGTCCAACTGCTGGGCCAGAATGTCGTCGCCGGGACGCTGAGGTGCCGGTGCCCCGCCGGGGCGCGAAGGGGCGCGGGTGCCGCGGGAGATCTCTCCGCTGGCGGTGATGTTGTGCTCGACGCGGGGGCGGCGGCACGCCTCGTAGAGGGAGAGCGCGCTGTCCAGGTCGGGGGTGTCCCGCAGGGACTTGGCGAGGACGACGGCGTCCTCCAGCGCCATCGAGGCCCCCTGCCCCGTCGCCGGTGAGGCCGCGTGCGCCGCGTCCCCGATGATCAGCGTCCGTCCGGAGCGCCAGGGGGTGCCGAGCGGAATCTCGGTGGCGTTGGTGGCCATGAGGTCGTCGGTGGAGGCCGCGACGATGTCCGCGGCGGGGGTGGCGTCCTGGCGCAGCATCCCGACGAGCCGCCGGCGCCAAGAGGACGGTGCGGGGTCCGCGAGTTCCTCGGCGGGGATGGCGTCCCCGCCGACGCGGGCGAACCAGTACGTCTCCCCGTCCGGCGAGACCGCGTAACCGAAGGCGGTGCTGCTGCCCCGCACCATGGTGATGTGCCCCGTGTCCTCCGCCGGGGTGCCGCGCGTGTAGCCGTAGAGCACGCTCTGCCCCGCGTAAACAGGCTCGGTGCCAGGGGCGATCGACCGCCGGACGGTCGAGTTCAGGCCGTCCGCACCGACGAGCAGATCGCCGGTCGCGACACTGCCGTCGGCGAATCGCGCGGTCACCCCGTCCGGGCCGTTCTCCACGGACACCAGCCGCGCGCCGTGCGACAGACCGATCCCCCGGCGCAGGGTCTCGGCCTGCAGGGCGGCGTTCAACTCGCCCCGGCGCAGGCACCGGTACCGCAGGAGCGTGTCGTCGGCCTCTCCGAGCGGCACATGGGCCGTTTCGCCGCCCCGGTCGTCGAGCAGCCGCATGGAGCGCAGCGGAAAGCCGAGCGCCGTGACCACGTGCGAGGCGTCGAGCTGCGCCAGTGCGCGCATTCCGTTGCTCGCCAGGGTCAGGAACGCCCCGATGTCCTCGGCCGTGTCGCGATGCGCTTCGTGCACGGCGACGTCGAATCCCGCCTTGTGCAGGGCCAGCGCGGTCGCCGTGCCGGCGATTCCGCCACCGATGACCAGGATGCGTGTCACGTACCAGTCCGCTCTTCCGCGTGGGTCCCGTCGGGCGTCCGCGTCCCATGATGCACCGGTAGCGGCGAAGCCGTCGTGCTGCTCCTGAGTGTCTGTCCGAATACGACGGTCACGACTGACTCGCGCCGCACACCACACGTCGGGGGCACGGCGTCCCCGGCCCCCTTCTGCATGACGCCATGTCAGCCGGCTGTGGTCCCGGCGGCGCGCCGGCGCCTCTCCTTCGACCCGCGGGCCCCACCGGCGGGGTCGGGCACGGTGCGGGGCCGGGCCTATGAACCGCCTGGCTGGTGTGACCTTGCCTTGTCTGCTCCAGCACGCCGACGGTCCGTCGACTGGTGGCCGTGGACGCCGGAGGCCTTTCGAGGAAGCGCGGCGGCGTGACGTCCTCGGCTCGGGGAAATCACCCCTTTTTGCCCTTCTCGAGTTGCTTCGCGAGGCCCGTGTCGACCTTGGTCGCCTCGCGGTACACCGTGTCGGCCATGTCGGCCAGTCCGGAGAGCTGCTTGTCGATATCGCCGCGGCCGTCTTCCCAGTTCTCCTCGAAGCTCTCCATCTTCTCCACGACGCCGTCGTCGCCGACCTCGTCCGCGTAGGAGGCGAACATCTTCTTGGTGGCGTTCATCCGGCCCTTGATGGACCGCAGCCGGCCGCCGAAGCCTTCGAGCTCGCTCAGCGGTATCGCCAGCCGTCCCTCGTCGCCGCTCACCCGGAACCTCCCCCGCAGCAGTGTCATCACTTCGTCACGTGAGCAGCCAGCCTAGGCACAGGCCCCCTCCGCCGCACCACCCCGTTCCCGCCCGGCCGTAGGGTGGGCGGCTGCCCCGGGGACAGGATCGGGCTACGGGAGGGGAGCGGCGATGAGCCGTCGAAGCGAAGCACAGACCATCGAGCGCAGCGGATTCCACATCAAGGTGCCGAAGTCCTGGTGGGAGTTCGACATCCGCCCCGCATCGCGCGACGACACCATCCGGCAGCTGGTCAACGAGCGCGTCCGGCAGCGCCCGGAGTTGGCCGAGCACCGGGACGCCTTCACCTGGTTTCTGCAGAAGGCCGCCGGGGACGCCTGGCAGTCCGGGGCGCTGTACTGCGGCTGCATGGCGGAGTCCTTCGGCGGCGCGGCGCCCGTGACCGCCTCGGTGACCGTGTCGGTGATCGGCGCCCGTACCGGTGACGGCGAGATCCTGCCGACCGATCCTCAGCTCATCGCCCAGCAGATCAGTCCCCGGCCGGCGAAGCGGGACGGCGATGCGTGGCGCGAGGTCACCACCGTCGAGATCCCGCAGGTGGGCCCGGTGGCGCGGACCTACGGGATCGAGGACGTCACCGTCCCCGGCGACGAGCGCACCGTGCGGGCGGTGCTGATGCAGACCTTCATCCCCGTCCCCGGGCAGGAGGGCACGGTGGCGCTGGTGTCCGGCAGCAGCCAGGTACTGGACCTGGCGGACTCCTTCTTCGACATGTTCGACGCCATCACCTCGACATTCCGCTTCGTGTGACGGCTCGGCCGCACCGCAACCGCCTCGCTGATCAGCCCGGCTTCGCATGCCTCGCCGTAACCGCCTTCACCCGTATCAGTGGCGGAAGTTAGGGTGGCGCCGCGGCATCACGACGACTGAAGTCGAAGGCGTTACGGGGGAGTTGACGTGGGCGGGCATCGTCCGACGGACTGGCATGTGCTGGATCTCGACGGGGATCCGGTGCCCGGTGATCCGGACAGGGTGCGACATCTCGCCCGCGAGCTGCATGAGTTCGCCGAGGATGTCGGTACCGCGCTGCGGGGGATCCGCAACATGTCCGCCGAGGACGCGGTGCAGAAGTGGTCCGGCCGCTCGGCGAAGAAGTTCAAGGAGGCGTTCGACGGCGTCCCGGGCAATCTGCGGAAGCTGCGGACCTCGTACGAGATGGCGGGCGATGCCATCGCCGCCTACTGGCCGAAGCTCGAGCGTGCCCAGGCCCTGTCGATACGGGCGCTGGCCAAGGGCCGTGAGGCGCGCGCGGATCTGACCGAGGCACAGGGGCGGCTGGATTCATCCACCGACTGGGTGAAGACCGCCACTGCTAAGACCAAGGCGTACGACGACGCCAAGGGCCCCGAGGCGCCGGACGAGTCCAAGGTGCGGGCGGCGACCCGCAATGCCCAGCAGGCGGCCTCCGCCCGTAGGGACGCTCAGGGCACGGTGGACACCGCCCAGTCGGCTCTGGACGCCGCGAAGGCGATGGCTCAGGAGGCCAAGGAGCTGCGCCAGGAGGCCGCCCGGGTCTGCAAGGACAAGCTGGAGGAGGCCTCCGACGCCGGTATCCAGAACCGTCACTGGTGGGAGGAGGTCACCGACTTCGTCAGCGACAACTGGGACACGATCGTCTCGGTCTGCAAGGTCGTCGTCGCCGTCGTCGGCATCGTCGCGATGGTCATCGGTGGCCCGATCCTCGCCGCCATCGTGGTCGTCGCGGCCCTGGTGGTACTCGCCGACACGCTCAACAAATACAGAAAAGGCCAGGCCGGCCTCTTCGACGTCGCTATGGCGGCGCTGGACTGCATCCCGGGCGCCAAGGGATTCACCAGCCTCGGTCGCCTCGCCAAGGGAGCCAAAGCTCTCAACAAGACCGGGCTCAAGGGCATGGCGCTCGGCGTCAAGGGCATGGGCAAGAACGTTCGCGGACTCGGCCGCGAAGCGAAATCGCTGGTCTGCCGCACCGATCCGATCGACATGGCGACCGGCGAAATGGTCATGTCCGCCACGGACCTCGAGCTTCCCGGCGTGCTGCCACTCGCCCTGCAGCGGCATCACCGCACCAGCGTCCGCAGCGGCCGGTGGTTCGGACCCACCTGGGCCTCAACACTCGACCAGCGCCTCCTCCTCGACGCCTCCGGCCTCCGGTTCTTCACCGAGGACGGCATGGAGCTGCACTACCCCGTCCCCGAGCCCGACCTCTCCGTCCTCCCCGTCGAAGGCCCCAGGTGGCCCCTGACCTGGGACGGCGCCGCGCAAGGCACCCTGACGGTCCACCGCCCCGACACCGGGCAGACCCTGGCCTTCCGGCCGCAGCCCAACAACCCTGCCCACGAGCTCTCCCTCGCCGAGATCCGGGACCGGCACGGCAACACCGTTGCCGTGCACTATCAACCCGACGGCACGCCGGGCGAGATCGTCCATCAGGGCGGATACCGCATAGGTGTGACCACCGAAAGCGGCCGTGTCACCGCCTTGACTCTGCTCAGCGCCCCCGACCGGCCCACCCTGCTGCGCTACGCGTACGACGCGCGCGGCAACCTCACAGGGGTCTACAACTCCGCCGACCGACCGCTGACGTTCGTCTACGACGAGGCCGGCCGCATCACCGGCTGGCAGGACCGCAACGACGTCTGGTACCGCTACACGTACGAAGACGGCTGCTGTGTCGCGACCGAGGGCGCCGACGGGTTCCTCAGCAGCAGCATCGTCTACGACACCGAGAGCCGCCGCACCCTGTTCACCGATGCCCTCGGGAACACCACGGTCTACGAGTTCAACGACAGCTATCAGATGATCAGGGAGCGGGACCCGCTCGGCAACGAGACCCTGCGCACTCAGGACCGGTACGACCGCATCACCTCGGTCACCGACCCTGTGGGCCTAACCACCCGCTACACGTACGACGAGGCAGGCCACCCGACCGCCGTCATCCGGGCGGACGGATACCGGAGCACCGCGGAGAACGGCGAGTTCGGGCGGCCGGTCACCGTGACCGAAGCCGACGGAAGCGTCTGGCGGATGGAGTACGACTCCTGCGGTGAGCTGACCCTCGAAACGGATCCCACTGGTGGCCGGGTCTCGTACCGGTACGACGACATCGGCGCCGTCACCGCGATCACCGACGCCGCCGACCGCACCGTGCTGATGGAGACCGACGCCGCGGGCATGCCGATCGCGGTCACGGACGCCGAAGGCGCCACCAGGCGACTCGAGCGCGACCCCATGGGCCGGCTCATCGCCCAGACCGAACCGGACGGCTCCGTCACCCGGTTCGCCTGGACGCCCGAAGGCAAGCTCAGCCGGCGCACGCTCCCGGACGGCACCACCGAGCGCTGGACCTACGACGGCGAGGGCAACCTGGTCGAGCACACGGACGGTACCGGGCAGACGACTCGCTTCGAGTACACCGGTTTCGACCTGCCCGCCGCTCGGACCGACCCGGACGGCTCGCGCCTGGAATTCACCTACGACCGCGAGCTGCGCGTGACCTCGGTGACCAACCAGCTCGGCCGGTCGTGGCAGTACGAGTACGACGCGGTGGGCCGGTTGTCCCGTGAACGCGACTTCGGCGGACGCACGCAGAGCTACCGGCACGACGCCGCGGGCCGGCTCGTCGAGCGGACCAATGGCGCCGGCGAATCCACCGTGTACGTACGGGACACGCTCGGCAAGGTGCTCGAGCAGCGCACCACCGAGGGCGTCACGACCTACGCGTACGACCCGGTGGGCAATGTACGCACGGTTCGGAGCCCGCACGCCGAGTTGAGCTACGAACGGGACCCCCTCGGTCGCGTCCTTGCCGAGACGTGCAACGGCGCCACCGTTCGCTCCGCCTACGACGTGCTCGGCAGGCGCATGCACCGCGTCACCCCCACCGGTGCCGAGAGCCGGTGGGAGTACGACGGGCGGGATCGCCCCGTAACGCTGCGGACTGCGGGCAGGTCCGTCAGCTTCGCCTACGACGACGCGGGGCGGGAGGTCGAGCGCCGGGCGGGCGACGCGGTGCTCCACCAGACGTGGGATGCGCGCAATCGCCTGACCTCGCAGACATTGACGGCGAGCGGCGGGCCCACCGCCGGCCCTGCGCCGGAGCCCGTGCAGCGCCGCACGTACGCCTACGGTCCGGACGGCACGGTCGCCGCCATCGGCGATCGGCTCACGGGCGACCGCGCCTACCGCACCGACCACGCCGGGCGTATCACCCACGTACAGGCGGCGACCTGGTCGGAACGCTACGCGTACGACGCCGCCGGCAACCTCGCACAGGGCGAGCCCTCGGGGGACGGCGCAGAGCCGTCCGCCACCGACGCGCTGCCCATGCGGAGCCCGGGCAACGTCCGTTACGAGTACGACGCGCAGGGCCGCGTAGTGCAGCGCCGCAAGAAGCGCCTGTCGAGAAAGCCCGAGGTCTGGCACTACGTCTGGGACAGCGAGGACCGGCTGGTCGGGGTCACCACCCCGGACGGCACACGCTGGCGGTACACCTACGACCCCTTCGGCCGCCGGATCGCGAAACAGCGGCTCGGGGCCGACGGGCTGACCGTGGTGGAAGAGGTGCGGTTCACCTGGGACGGCTTCGTCATGGCCGAACAGGTCACCCGGACCGGCGACGAGCCACCCCGGTGCACGGTCTGGGACTGGGAACGTGATCGCTTCAGCCCGGTCACCCAGGTCGACCGCATCCCCGCGAAGGACCGGCCGCAGGAGTGGGTCGACGAGCAGTTCTACGCCATCGTCACCGACGTCGTCGGCACTCCCGCGGAACTCGTGGACGACACGGGCACGGTGGCATGGCACGCGCGGACGACGGTGTGGGGCAGCCCCCTGGACGCCGGCTCCGGCTCCGGAGAGGCCTACTGTCCGCTGCGCTTCCCCGGCCAGTACCACGACCCCGAGACCGGGCTCAACTACAACTACCAGCGGCATTACGACCCGGACACGGGGCAGTACGCCTCACTCGACCCCCTCGGTCTGGCGCCGGGCCCCAACCCGCGTTCGTATGTGTCGAATCCGTTCTCCGCGGTGGACCCGCTGGGGCTCGCGCCCGACTGCGAGCGTGCGCTGCAGGGGGCACGGGACCGGGCGGACAACGAAGCGCTGAAGCCGGGCGCTAATAAGCACAATAGGCCGACAAGTTCGGCGGGCTTGGTCGTACCGGGGCATCGGCAGGCGTTCACCGGTGCGAATATGAAGGGAGGCGGATACCACGACCTGCACCCGCGCGTGCAAGCGGCGTATGACAACGTGCCGGCGAAGACCAAGGAGCTGACAGGGGGACAACATTCGCGTTGCGGCGAGGCGGAGGCATTGTCGAATGCCCTGAACGCTGGGGTCGAGCCACGCGGTGGAGTGATGGCTGCTGTCGAAGTCCGGCCACCGGGTAACGGAAAGCTTGGCGCACCCAAGGAAATCTGTGGGTCGTGCCAAGATGTGCTTAACCAGTTCGAAATTACGGCGGTGACCTAAACATGAAGGATGTATCTGGGCCACGGTGGTCGGCGGAGACCGACCGGGTGTTGCGGGAGGCGGGCTGGCACCCAGGACGCTCGGTGTCCACAGCGGAGTGGGAGCGCGTGTTGCAGGAGCACGACGAGTTCGAGATCCATCCAGCAGCGCAACACTTCCTGGTGGAGTTCGGCGGACTGGCTTTGACGCTGTGGTCCCCCGGCAGCGTCAAGCCGGTACGGGTAGAGATCAGCTTCGATCCCGCGCTGGCCCAGTGGGACCAGGAGATTTTCGAGGTGCTCAGCGAGCAGGCAGGCGCCGAACTCTATCCCCTTGGCATGACCAACAACCGCAACACATACCTTTGCATGGCGCCAACGGGTAAGGTCTACACCGGCATGGACGACGCGTACTTCCTGGCAGAAACCGGCGACCAGGCGCTGGAGAAACTCCTCGATAGGACCCGTTAACGTATTGCGACGCGGATCCGGGAGACGGGGGCGGCACTAGGGTGCGGAACGGATCCAGGCCGCGGTGGTCGGCGAAGGCCAACGCACTGCTGGAAGAGGTGGGTTGGCGCCCAGGGCGTTCGGTGTCCGCGGCGGAGTGGGAGCGCGGGCTGCAGGAGCATGACGGCTTCGAGATTCATCCAATGGCGCAGCGCTTTCTGGCGGAGTTCGGCGGGCTGAATGTGACGCGGCTGTACGTCGGCACCTTCACAGAGGTGCGGGCGGAGGTGGTCCTCGACCCTGCGCTGGCGAAGGGGAACCGGGAGAGCTTTGACGTGCTCAGCGCGGATGTCGGCGCCGAGCTCTACCCGCTCGGTATGACCGCCAATCGAAGGGCATACCTCGGCATGACGTCGGCCGGCACCGTCTACGCCGGTATGACGGACGCATGCTTCCTGGGGGAAAGCGGCGACCAAGCCCTGGACAGGCTCGTAGGGCAAATCATGTAGCGCAAAGAACGCTCGTTGAGCCGTACCGGCCTTGCGGCTCGGAACGCGTTCGGGCTCACGACGGCCATCCCGTCCACGATCTCACTGAGCAGCAGAGGTTGGTTCCGCCGGGGCTTGGGCTGGGCGGTGGAGTATAGCGTTTGTTATACTCCACCGGGTGGATGCCGAATGGGAGATCTTCCTCGTCGACGAGGTGCGTGAGTGGATCGACTGCCTTGAGGGCCCCGCGCACGCCAGAGTGGTTCAGGCGCTGGATGCGCTGGCGGAGGGCGGGCCAGGGCTGGGGCGTCCGCTGGTGGACACCATTCACGGCTCCTCGATGGCGAACCTGAAGGAATTACGTCCCGGCACGGTGCGGATTCTGTTCGCCTTCGACCCGTGGCGCTGCACCATTCTGCTGGTGGCGGGGGACAAAGCGGGGCGGTGGAACGAGTGGTATCGGGAGGCCGTTCCGCTGGCTGAAGAGCGCTATGAGATCTATGTGAAGGAACGAGCCCAGGAAGAAGGAGGGCAATCGTGAGCGGCTACACGCGCTGGCGGGACATCCGTGCTGAGAATGTTGCCCGCGCCGGCGGTGAGGAGGCGGTGCGGGAAGGCAAGGAGGAGCTCCTCGCGGAGATGACCGGGCGCCGTCTGGCGGAGCTGCGACGAGCCCGCGGGCTCACCCAGCAGGACGTGGCCGATCGTATGGGTGTCACCAAGGGGCGCGTGTCGCAGATCGAGCGGGGGCACGTTTCAGGGCAGGACGTTCTTGCGCGGTTCGCCGTCGCGCTCGGCGGACGTCTTCACCAGGCCATCTACTTCGACGATGGCGACATCGCTGCCATCGCCTGAGCCGGGCCTGTGCCGTGCGACTGTGCCCGGCACGTGCAGTTCGACCGAGCGAGGCAGAGCCTGAGCGGGCCTCGCTGACGAGGTCGGGCCTTGTGAGAGGCTGGCTCGTATGAACCGGCTGGCTGGCGTGACCTCGCCCTATCTGCTTCAGCACGCTGACAATCCGGTCGACTGGTGGCCCTGGACGCCGGAGGCCTTCGAGGAAGCGCGGCGGCGCGATGTGCCCGTTCTGCTGTCGGTCGGTTACTCCGCGTGCCACTGGTGCCATGTGATGGCCCACGAGTCCTTCGAGGACGAGGCGACCGCCGCCCAGCTCAACGAGCACTTCGTGCCGGTCAAGGTGGACCGGGAGGAGCGGCCGGATGTGGACGCCGTCTACATGGAGGCGGTGCAGGCGGCCACCGGGCAGGGTGGCTGGCCGATGACGGTCTTCCTCACCCCGGATGCCGCGCCCTTCTACTTCGGTACGTACTTCCCGCCCGAGCCGCGCCACGGGATGCCGTCCTTCCGGCAGGTCCTGGAGGGCGTGCGGGCCGCGTGGGACGAGCGCCGTGACGAGGTCGGGGAGGTCGCCGGGAAGATCGTCCGGGATCTCGCCTCCCGCTCCCTGTCGCTGGGTTCCGCGGGGGCGCGGCCGCCCTCCGAGGAGGATCTGCACGCGGCTCTCCTCGGCCTCACCCGCGAGTACGACGCGTCGTACGGGGGATTCGGCGGGGCCCCGAAGTTCCCGCCGTCGATGGTGATCGAGTTCCTGCTGCGGCACCACGCCCGGACCGGCTCCGAGGGTGCCCTCCAGATGGCCCGGGACACCTGCGGGGCCATGGCGCGCGGCGGGATCTACGACCAGCTCGGGGGCGGCTTCGCGCGCTACGCCGTGGACCGTACGTTCACCGTGCCGCACTTCGAGAAGATGCTCTGGGACAACGCCCTGCTGTGCCGGGCGTACGCCCATCTGTGGCGCTCCACGGGGTCCGCCCTCGCGCGCCGGGTGGCGCTGGAGACCGCGGACTTCCTGGTGCGCGAACTGCGCACGTCCGAGGGCGGATTCGCCTCGGCGCTCGATGCCGACAGCCCCGCGTTCGAGGGCGAGGGGGCCGGCTCAGGCCGGCCTGTCGAGGGCGCCTACTACGTGTGGACGCCAGAGCAGTTGCGCGCCGTGCTGGGCGAGGAGGACGGCCGGTGGGCCGCCGAGGCCTTCGGGGTCACCGAGGAGGGCAGCTTCGAGGAGGGCGCCTCGGTGCTCCGGCTCCCCGCCGACGGTCCCGGACTCCCGGGCGACGACGTCGTGGAGAGCGACGTCGGCGGGAGCGGTGTCGAGGAGAGCGACGCCGTGGGGCGGCCCGGAGGCGCCGCCGCACAGAGCATGGGGGCGGAGCCGGCCGCGGGGACGGAGCGGAACGCGGGCGCAGGGCAGGCCGCGGACGCCGAGCGGATGCGGTCGGTCCGGGAGCGGCTGCTGGCCGCCCGCGAGGAGCGCCCGCGCCCCGGCCGCGACGACAAGATCGTCGCCGCGTGGAACGGCCTGACCGTCGCGGCGCTCGCGGAGACCGGCGCCTACTTCGGCCGGCCCGACCTGGTCGAGGCCGCCCTCGACGCCGCGGACCTGCTGGTCCGGGTGCACATGGATCAGCAGGGCCGGCTCTTCCGCACCTCGCGCGACGGCGCGGCGGGCGCGCACGCCGCGGTTCTGGAGGACTACGCAGATGTCGCCGAGGGCTTCCTCGCGCTGTACTCGGTCACCGGCGAGGGCGTCTGGGTGGAGTTCGCGGGGCTGCTGCTGGACACCGTGCTCCGCCATTTCACCGCCGAGGACGGCTCGTTGTACGACACCCCGGACGACGGGGAGCCGCTGATCCGCAGGCCGCAGGACCCGACCGACAACGCTCACCCCTCGGGCTGGTCGGCGGCGGCCGGGGCACTGCTCGGCTACGCCGCGCTCACCGGCAGCTCCCGCCACCGCGAGGCGGCCGAACGGGCCCTGGGCGTCGTGGGCGCCCTGGCGGCGCGCGCGCCGCGCTTCATCGGCTGGGGGCTGGCGGTGGCCGAGGCCGCGCTGGACGGGCCGCGCGAGGTGGCCGTGGCCGGTCCGGAGGCGGACCCGGCGACGGCGGCGCTGCACCGTACGGCCCTGCTCGGCACGGCCCCCGGCGCGGTCGTCGCGGTGGGCGCCCCCGCGGCGGGGGAGGCGGACGTTCCGCTGCTGCGCGACCGTCCGCTGGTGGACGGCCGCCCGGCCGCGTACGTCTGCCGTCACTTCACGTGTGACGCGCCGACGGCCGAGCCGTCGGAACTGGCCCAGCGGGTCGGGACCCGGGTCGGCTGAGTCCGGGCCTGCCGGTGCAGCGCGTCGGGTCCCGCGTCGGCTGAGTCCGGGCCTCCCGGTGCAGCGGTCGGGTCCCGGCTCGGCTGAGTCCGGGCCTCCCGGTGCCGGTCTTGGCCCCGGCCCCGGGGCGGACCGGGACCTCGGACCGGCCCGCCCCGGCCGGACGGGCGCCGTCACCCCCGCGAGGGGTGCGCTCCGCGAGTGAGAGGTGCCCGCGGACGCCCCGGCCCGGCCCCGGAGACACGCCCGGCCCGGTCCCGGAGGTACGCCCGGCCCGGTCCCGGAGGTACGCCCGGCCCGGTCCCGGAGGCGCGGCCGACCCGCCCCCGGCGGTACGGGGAGCGGTGCGCTCAGCCGACGGGAGGTGCTCGCCGGGCCGGTCAGAGGGCGAAGCCGTGGGTGAGGGTGGTCATGGTGTGGTCCATGACGTCCTCCACGTCACCGTCGAGGCCGCCCTCGGCCCAGTGCAGCAGCGTCTCGTGGAGGGCGCCGAGCACCGCCGCGGTGAACACCCGGAGGTCCAGGTCGTCGGCCGGGCGCCCGGTGCGTTCCGCGAGGACCCGGCACAGCAGGCGCGCGGTGTCCGCCTGCCTCTCCCACATGCGGGCCCGCAGCGCCGGTACCCGAAACACCAGGCCGGCCCGGAGGGCGAGCTCTTCGCGCCCGTCGGCGAGCAGTCGGCGCAGCGTCTCGACCACGACGTGCCGTACGGAGTCCAGGGGCGGCTCGTCCTCCGGCCGGGCGCGCAGCGCGCCCTCCAGCAGGGGGTCGTACTCATCCGTGAGGACGATGTCCTCCTTGGTGGGGAAGTAGCGGAAGACCGTGCTGGGGGAGACCTCGGCCGCCTCGGCGATCCGCTCCACCGGGGTGGCGTCGTACCCCTGCTCCTGGAAGAGCCGGTAGGCGGCCCGGCGGATCGCCTGCCGGGTTCTGATCTTCTTCCGTTCACGCAGCCCGAGTCGGGGGACGGGGGCGCCGGAGGGGGAGACGGCGGTGCGTGCGGAGATCATGCGGATCATTGTCGGGGATGGGGTCTCCGCGGGACCACGGCAGCGGTTCGGCCACCGCTCACGCGTCGCCGGGAACACCCCGTTCCGGCCGGAATCCGGCAGCGCGGCGCACCGTCGACCACGCCCCGGGCATGGACAAGGCCGCGGCCTCCGGGGCCACGGCCAGGGGGAGAACAGGGGACGGGGACGGCGCGGGGGACAGGTAGGGGGCCGGGGACGGGCCGAGAGCGGGAAGGGGCGGGAGCGGGAAGGGGCGGGAGCGGGAACGGGGACAGGAGCAGCGGCGACAACGGGACCGGATTCGGGAACCGGAACCGGAACCGGAGGAACGACGCCGCCCGCCGGGTCAGCCGTGCTGGTACGCCACCAGGGAGATGCCGACGTAGTGCACGACGAACGCCGCGAGGGTGAAGGAGTGGAACACCTCGTGGAAGCCGAACCAGCGGGGTGACGGGTTCGGGCGCTTGATGCCGTAGACCACGCCGCCGACGCTGTAGAGCACCCCGCCGACGATCACGCAGACGAGCACGGCGATGCCCCCGGTGCGCATGAAGTCCGGGAGGAAGAAGACGGCGGCCCAGCCCATCGCGATGTAGCAGGGGGTGTAGAGCCAGCGGGGCGCACCGACCCAGAACACCCGGAAGGCTATGCCCGCGATGGCGGCGGCCCACACCGCCCACAGCAGCGCCTGCCCCCGGCCGCCCGGGATCAGCAGCATCGTGAGCGGGGTGTAGGTGCCCGCGATGATGAGGAAGATGTTGGCGTGGTCGAGGCGGCGCAGCACCGCCGTGACCCGCGGGCTCCAACTGCCGCGGTGGTAGAGCGCGCTGACGCCGAACAGCAGACAGGCGCTCAGGGTGTAGATCGCGCAGGCGATCCGGCCGCGGGTGCTGTCGGCGAGCGCCGTCAGGAAGATCCCGGAGATCAGCGCCGCCGGGAACATGCCCGCGTGGAGCCAGCCGCGCAGATGCGGCTTGACCTGGGCCGGGAGGTGCAGTGCCCCCGTTCCGGAGGGCCGGGACGCGCTCTCCGGGGAGCCGTCCGGGGGCGGGAGGTCGTCGTGCGCGGCGTCGGACGCGGCGTCGTGGGCGGCGGCAGTCATGGCCGCCATGCTAGCTACGCCACCGTAAGTACCGCCGGTCCGTCGAGTGGTGATGCTCACGAAATCGCCCCCTGGACAGAACCGCCCCGGGGTCGGATGATCAAATGAGTGCGGTCGGCACCGGATGAGCGGTCACGAAGCATCCGGGTCGCGGCCCCCACGGGGCAACTACTTCATCAGCGGACTCCCTGGGCATCCAGTACGGCGGATTCCGGGCCGGGCCCGTTCAACCCTCAATCAGTGACGCCGGACCTGGCGGTTCCGGCGGGACGGAGCGATCGTGGCGCGCAGCAATGCGGCTCCCACCACCCTCACCAAGCACCAGGAGCTCATCTCCTGGGTCGACGAGATCGCGGCACTCACCGAGCCTGCCGAGGTCGTGTGGTGCGACGGTTCCGAGGCCGAGTACGAGCGCCTCTGTGAGGGGCTCGTCGAGAAGGGCACCTTCCGGAAGCTCGACCCGGTCAAGCGCCCCAACTCGTACTACGCCGCCTCCGACCCGAGTGATGTGGCACGCGTGGAGGACCGCACCTTCATCTGCTCCGAGAAGGAGGCGGACGCGGGCCCGACCAACCACTGGAAGCACCCCGACGAGATGCGCGAGATCTTCGCCGGGGACCAGGGCATCTTCCGCGGCTCGATGCGGGGCCGGACGATGTACGTCGTGCCGTTCTGCATGGGTCCGCTGGGTTCGCCGCTGTCCGCCATCGGTGTCGAGATCACCGACTCCGCCTACGTGGCCGTCGCCATGCGCACCATGACCCGCATGGGGCAGCCCGTCCTCGACGAGCTGGGCACCGACGGATTCTTCGTCAAGGCCGTCCACACCCTGGGGGCGCCGCTGGAGCCGGGCCAGGCCGACGTGCCGTGGCCCTGCAACAGCACCAAGTACATCTCGCACTTCCCGGAGTCCCGCGAGATCTGGTCCTTCGGCTCGGGCTACGGCGGCAACGCCCTGCTCGGCAAGAAGTGCTACGCGCTGCGCATCGCCTCCGTCATGGCCCGCGACGAGGGCTGGCTGGCCGAGCACATGCTGATCCTCAAACTCACCCCGCCGCGGGGCGAGTCGAAGTACGTGGCCGCCGCGTTCCCGTCCGCCTGCGGCAAGACCAACCTCGCCATGCTGGAGCCGACGATCCCCGGCTGGACCGTCGAGACCATCGGTGACGACATCGCCTGGATGCGCTTCGGCGAGGACGGCCGGCTCTACGCGATCAACCCCGAGGCCGGGTTCTTCGGCGTCGCGCCCGGCACCGGCGAGCACACCAACGCCAACGCCATGAAGACCATGTGGGGCAACTCGGTCTTCACCAACGTCGCGCTCACCGACGACGGCGACGTGTGGTGGGAGGGCATGACCGAGGAGCTGCCCGCCCACCTCACCGACTGGAAGGGCAACGACTGGACGCCGGCCTCGCAGACGCCGGCGGCCCACCCGAACGCCCGGTTCACCGTCCCGGCCGGCCAGTGCCCGATCATCGCGCCCGAGTGGGAGGACCCCAAGGGCGTCCCGATCTCCGCGATCCTCTTCGGCGGCCGCCGCGCGAGCGCGGTGCCGCTGGTGACCGAGTCCTTCGACTGGCAGCACGGTGTCTTCCTGGGGGCCAACGTCGCCTCCGAGAAGACCGCCGCCGCCGAGGGCAAGGTCGGCGAGCTGCGCCGCGACCCGTTCGCCATGCTGCCGTTCTGCGGCTACAACATGGGCGACTACATGGGCCACTGGGTCGAGGTCGGCAAGGACAAGGACGCGTCCAAGCTGCCCAAGATCTACTACGTGAACTGGTTCCGCAAGGACGCCGACGGCCGGTTCGTGTGGCCGGGCTTCGGTGAGAACAGCCGCGTGCTCAAGTGGATCGTCGAGCGGCTCGACGGCTCGGCCGAGGGCGTCGAGACGCCGATCGGCATCCTGCCGACGAAGGAGGCCCTGGACACCGAGGGGCTCGGCCTCGGCGACGCCGACCTCGACTTCCTGCTCACCGTCGACAAGGACGTGTGGCGCGAGGAGGCGGCCCTGGTGCCCGAGCACCTCAACACCTTCGGCGACCACACGCCGAAGGAGCTGTGGGACGAGTACCGCGCTCTCGTCCAGCGTCTCGGCTGACCCGGGCCCGCGTCCGGACGGTGCCCCGGGCCTTCCCGGCCCGGGCGCACCCGCGTCCCGGGCCCCCGGGAGCGGATCCCGACAGTGCTCGATGCCCCCGTTCCGCCGGAGATCCGGTGGGGCGGGGGCATCGTGGTGTCCGGGCGGACTGGCATCGGTGTGCGCGCCGTCAGCGCACTTCCGTTCAGTGGGCCGCCGTCCGGTGGGCCGCCGTCCAGTGGACCGCGGTCACGGTGGCCGTCGCCCGGTGGGCCGGAAGTCAGTGGGCCGCCGACAGGGCCGCCGAGGAGACGTCGAGCGCGGCGGCGTGGGCGTCCATCCGCTCGGCGGCCAGGATCGCCGCGGCGGTGTCCGCGCGGGACGCCGCGACCACCAGCGCCCGGCCGGCCAGCGCATGTGCCCGGCGGTGCAGGGTGTCCGCACGGGCCGCGCCGGCGCCGCCCGGCGCGGTCGAACGCACCGGACGCCGCCCCCGCCGCAGCCGTGCGACCTGCTCGGCTATCCGGTCGGCAGCGGGGTCGAGCTCGGATCCGGGCCCGCCACCGGCACCGGCGGGCAGGGCGCGCAACTCGTCGGTCACCGCCAGCAGAGCCGCCAAGTGCCCGGCGAGCTGGATGTCCAGCTCCTCGCCGCGGGAGCGGTGCGGGAACTCCGGCTCGGCCATGGTGTGGACCGACTTGGTGCGGATCGGTTCGTACATGGTGGCCTCCAGCCAGGTCTAGGAGCCCATCCTAACTTGGATCCAGTCTAAAGTTCACCGGGATCTTCTCTCCGGATCTCCCCGGCTCCCCCCCCATGCCCGGACTCCGACGCGTGTCCGGAGCGCGGGGGTTCCCCGGCCCGGACGGGTACTGGCGAAGGGGAGAACCGTACCCGACCGGGAAATGAGGATCCGATGGCCACCACCGACGCCGCCTACCAGGCCTCCGAGGGCGGACCACTCGACATCGACCGCGCCTTCTACGACCGGCTGGCCGGCACTGTCGAGGGCCGTGAACGGACCGAGAGCTTCACCGTTCCCATCCGCTCCGGCCGGGCCTGGGAGGTCCCCGCCGGGCATCTGTGCCGGCTCCTCACCGTGGACGGCCCGCAGGTCGGGGACCTCAATGTGTGGAACCGGCACGATCCGCGCGAACGTCTGTGGGCCGCCCGCACCCGGCAGTTGCAGCGTGCCCACGTCAGCACCTACGACCGGCTCTGGTCCACCCTGCCGTTCCTGCGGCCGCTGCTCACCTTCACCGGCGACACCCTCGCCGGGTACGGCACGGACGCCGACGGGGGCAGGGTCCACGACCTGCTCGGCACCCGCTGCGACCCGTACGTCAACCGCATGCTCACCGGCGAGGACTTCGACTTCCACTGCCACTCGAACCTGGTGCGGGCCGTCCTGCCGTACGGGCTCACCGAGTTCGACGTGCACGACGTGCTCAACGTCTTCCAGTGCACCGGCCTCAACGCGGCGGACCAGTACTTCATGAAGGCATGCCCGGCACGGCCCGGCGACCACCTGGAGTTCTTCGCCGAGCAGGACCTGCTGTGCGCGCTGTCCACCTGCCCCGGCGGCGATCTGTCCGTACCGCTGTGGGGGCCGGACGCGCACGATCCGGTCGAGGTCTGCCACCCCATCGGTGTGGAGGTGTACCGGGTCGATCCGGAGCTGCTGCGGGGCTGGTCCGAGCCGCGGCGGGCGGAGTACCGGAATCTGCACGGCGTCCGCCTCCCCGCCTGGGGGAGCTGAGCGGGCCCCGGGAGGCGACGGCCGTCGGGCCGGTGACCGTTCGCGGAGGCGGCCGGGTCCGGACAGCCGGATGCCGGGGCACGCGCGTCGTGCCCCGGCATCGGGAGGTGTGTGGGCCGGCGGGGCCGGCCCGACGGCGCTACGGCTGGCCGTAGCCGTCCAGGAATCGGCCGATCCGGTTCACCGCGTCCGCCAGGTCGTCCTTGTGCGGCAGCGTGACCAGCCGGAAGTGGTCGGGCTCCGGCCAGTTGAAGCCGGTGCCGTGAACGATCATGATCTTCTCGGCGCGCAGCAGATCGAGCACCATCTGCCGGTCGTCCTTGATCTTGTAGACGTTCGGGTCGAGCCGGGGGAACGCGTACAGCGCGCCCTTGGGCTTCACACAGGTCACGCCCGGGATCGAGGTCAGCAGCTCGTGTGCCGTGTCGCGCTGCTCCAGCAGCCGCCCGCCCGGCAGCACCAGATCGTTGATCGACTGCCGTCCGCCCAGGGCCACGGCCACCGCGTGCTGCGCCGGAACGTTCGCGCACAGCCGCATGTTGGCGAGGATCGTCAGGCCCTCCATATAGCTGGAGGCGTGGTCCTTCGGGCCGCAGACCGCGAGCCAGCCGCTGCGGTAACCCGCCACCCGGTAGGCCTTCGACAGGCCGTTGAAGGTGAGGGTCAGCAGGTCCGGGGCGATGGCGGCGGTCGGGGTGTGGACGGTGCCGTCGTAGAGGATCTTGTCGTAGATCTCGTCGGAGCAGACGATCAGCTGGTGCCGGCGGGCGATCTCGGTGATGCCGGTCAGCAGCGCCTCGTCGTACACCGCGCCCGTCGGGTTGTTCGGGTTGATCACGACGATCGCCTTGGTGCGGTCGGTGATCCGGCGCTCGATGTCCGCGAGGTCCGGCATCCAGTCGGACTGCTCGTCGCAGCGGTAGTGCACGGCGGTGCCGCCGGAGAGGGAGACGGCGGCGGTCCACAGCGGGTAGTCGGGGGCCGGTACCAGCACCTCGTCGCCGTCGTCGAGCAGCGCCTGCATCGACATCTGGATCAGCTCGGAGGCGCCGTTGCCGAGGTAGACGTCCTCGACGTCCAGCTCGATGCCCTTGGTCTGGTAGTGCTGGACGACCGCGCGGCGGGCGGCGGGGAGGCCCTTGGCGTCGCCGTAGCCGTGGGCGCTGCCGAGCGAGCGCAGCATGTCCTCGAGGATCTCCGGCGGGCACTCGAATCCGAAGGGTGCCGGGTTGCCGGTGTTCAGCTTGAGGATCTGGTGACCTGCTGCCTCCAGCCGCATTGCCTCCTCGAGGACCGGGCCACGGATCTCGTAGCAGACATTGGCGAGCTTCGTTGACTGGATCACCTGCATGTCCGCCACCATACGGGCGTACGGCGCGGGCGGCGCGGTGTTTTCGGCCACCGGAACAGGCCGGTGGCCGCCCCGGCGGACGGTGGATCACCGGAGCCGCGGACGCTCGCGAGCGGTGACCCTGACGCCCGCGGCTCGCTCCCCCTCGCGGGCCGTCTTCGATGACAAAGCGGCCGTGGATCCGGACGTGCGGAATCCCGGTCGGAACGGCCGGTGAGGCTTCGAAAGTGGAGTCGAACCCGCCCCGGCTCCCGACCGTCGCTCCACCCGCCGGGAGCCCGCGCCACCTGCGGAAAGGGGGTGCGAACGGGCCCGGCGACCGGTCGGCCGGGCGCGGGGTGAGATGCGCCACGCACTGCTCCGGTGGGAGTACGCGCGGGCCGGCCCGGGGCCGGGTGCGGTGGCCCGGGCCCGCAGCCGGGCCTGTGCCCGGGCACCTCCGCCCGCACCGCTGCCCCGGGACGCGGGAAGGCCCGCACCTCCGGGCCTTCCCAGGGCCGCTCGCCGGAAGCCGGCCCTTCCAGCGAGCGGCTCATGGAAGAGCGGCCCATAGAAGAAAGGGGCGCCCCTCGGAAGAAGGCGCCCCTCGGAAGAATCAGAAGAAGGTGCGGACGAAGTCCGTGACCGTGCCGTCCTCCGTCACCACCGGGATCAGCTGCCACTTGTCGAACACCGTGCACGGGTGGGACAGGCCCAGCGCGACCCAGTCGCCGACCTCCAGCTCCGCACCGTCGGCGACCTTCACCCATGCGTGCTGGTCGGACAGCCCGGTGACCGAGAGGCCGTCCGCCGGGCGCTCGGCTCCGTCGCGCGCCGACCGTACGGTCTGCGGCACCGGCAGGTGCAGGTCGTACGCGGCGTCCCGCTTGCCCGCGTTCAGGAAGGCCTGGCCGGGCTCGGGGCGGGAGACGACCTGGGCCCACAGCCGGAACGCGGGCATCAGCGCGCCCTCCTCCGGCACCCGGTTGAACGGGGTCAGCCGCCGGTAGTGCACGTCGTCGTGCGAGACGTAGGCGCCGGAGCGCAGCAGCTTCAGCACCGGCCGGGAGAGCTCCGGCACCTCGGCGAAGACCTCCGCCACCCCGTCGAACCAGGCGCTGCCGCCCGCGCTCAGCACGATCTCGTCGACCTCCGCGAAGCGGCCCTCGGCGTCGAACGCGGTGGTGATCGCGACGAGCCGGCGCAGCCAGG
This sequence comes from Streptomyces sp. bgisy100, assembly GCF_057709105.1. Classification (NCBI taxonomy): domain Bacteria; kingdom Bacillati; phylum Actinomycetota; class Actinomycetes; order Kitasatosporales; family Streptomycetaceae; genus Streptomyces; species Streptomyces sp. bgisy100. Next base: position 156,629 of record NZ_JBYITE010000012.1, on the reverse strand, counting down.
CCGTCACCCGCTCGCTGTCCGGCCGGGGCACCTCGCCCTCGTAGCCGGCGACGCCGACCAGCCGCAGCGTCCGTGCGGCCGCGACCGCGTCGGCGACGGCGGTGCAGTCGGCCTCGGTCCGGGCGCCGGTGCGGGCCCCGTCGCCGGCGCCCAGTTCGATCACGACCTCGACCGGCCGCCGGGCCCGGGCGTCGCGCAGGGCGGCGTCCATCAGCTCGACGCCCCGCACCGAGTCGGCGTAGACGACGCAGCGGAAGCCGGGGTCGGCGTCCAGTTCGCCGCTGAGCCAGCGCAGCGCGGCGGGGTCGACGAGCTGGTTGCCGAGGAAGATCCGCTGGATCCCGAAGGCGCGGTAGACGCGCATCTGCGCGGGCGTGGCGGCCGTGATGCCCCAGGCGCCGCGCTCCAGCTGGCGCTCGAACAGCTGCGGCGCCATGGAGGTCTTGCCGTGCGGGGCGAAGGCCAGCCCGTGCTCGGTGGAGTAGCGCTCCATCTGGGCGAGGTTGTGCTCCAGGGCCTCGGCAGACAGCGTGAGCACGGGGGTGAGGAAGCCCCCGGTGAACAGGGAGCGGCGCTCGGCCGCCAGGGCCCCGACGGTCAGCCCCTCGGCGTCCGGCGGGAGACCCTTGAAGCGGTGGTCGACCCGCTCGTGCGCCAGCCGGGCGACGGCGTTGTCGGCGGCCATGGAGCCTCCTGGAAACGTTCGTTGGACAGGGACACAACACCCATGACGGATATCGTTCACGGCTGTCTAGCATCCGGAAAACCGCCTGGTCAACGGCGGACCGCGGCCCCGGAGGCGGGTGCTCCGGCAGCAGCCGGCGGGGCGGGGCCGGGCATCGGCAGCGGGCGTCGGCCCGTAGGGAGGTCGCCGGGTGCCGCGGACGGCCGCCGAAGGCGTCCGGCGGCGGGCGGACCCGGGGCGTCCGGGTAGGAGTGCCGTGCGGGGGAACCACATCCGGAGCACCAGCCGCGAAGGAGGCCAGCCCATGAGTGACGGGCTCCGAAAGACCGCGATCACCCCGGCCACCCACACCGAGCCGCCGGCGAAGTTCTCGCACGGCGTCAGAAAGGGCGACATCCTCCAGGTCGCCGGCCAGGTCGGCTTCCTCCCGGCGGCCGAGGGGCAGGCCCCCGCCCCCGCCGGGCCCACGCTCCGCGAGCAGACCCTCCAGACGCTCGCCAATGTGCGGACGGTCCTCCAGGAGGGCGGCGCGAGCTGGGAGGACGTGGTGATGGTGCGGGTGTATCTCACCGACACCGGGCACTTCGCGGAGTTCAACCGGATCTACGACGCGTACTTCGCGGATCTGGAGGGGCCGCCGTCGGCCCGGACGACGGTCTACGTCGGCCTGCCGGCCGGGCTGCTGGTCGAGATCGACGCCCTCGCCGTCCTCGGCTGAGCCGGCCGCGCCGGGCCGTTCCGGGCAGGCGGTCGGCGGAGGCGGAAGCGGCTTCGGGGCCGGCGGACGCGGAACGGCCCCGGGCCGCGCCCCGGAATACCGCCCCGGTCTGGGCCCCGGAAGGCCGCCCCGACCTGGCGGGGAATCCGCCCGCGGACGGGCGGCCGGTGAGGAGCCCGGCGCACCGCGAACGGGGCGCCCCGTCCGGGACGCCCCGTTCCTCGTGCAGGGACGGCAGGAGGATCAGCGGGTGGCGCAGTACTGCTGTTCCTTGCCGATGGAGCGGTACATGCAGTCGGCGTTCTCCAGGAGTTGCAGGACGGCGTCGCGGTTGCGCGAGGTCTCCCGCTCGATCACCTCGTCGGGCGGGTAGAAGCCGCCGCCGAAGAACCCGGTCGGATACATCTCGAAGGTGTAGCTGAAGATCTTCTGGTTCCCCCACAGCCAGTCGTCGATCGAGCCGTCGGTGATGTAGAGGTCGCTCGCCTGCTCCGGGGTGTAGCCGTTGCTGGCCGCCATCTTCCCGCCGACCGCGGCGAAGGCGTCGTGGTCGTCCTTCGTCATGCCCGGGGCGGTGTCGTCGTCGGTGTACCCGTACGGCCAGAGCACCAGTTCGCTGTAGGTGTGGAAGTCGATGCCGGCCGTGATCTGCTGCTTCCCGCCGACGACCCGGCTGCGGGCGAAGTCGGCGACGACCTTCACCTCGGGTGCCGACTCCGGGCGGGTGCCGCGGTAGGTCTCCGCCCCGGGCGTGCCCGAGGAGCCGCCGCAGCAGCCCCACTTGTAGTCCCAGTTGCGGTTGAGGTCGGTGCCGATCCGGGACGACCCGGCGTTGGGCTGCCGGTTGAGGCGCCAACTCCGGTAGCGGCCGGTGGCGATGTCGTACTCGCCGCCGTCCGGGTTCAGGTCCGGGACGATCCAGATCTCCCGGCCGTCCACGGCCTTGGTGATCCGCGGGTCGCTGCCGTAGTCCTCACCGAACTCGCGCAGCAGGTAGAGGGCCATCTCGACGGTGAGGTGCTCCCGGGCGTGCTGGTGATGGGTGAACAGCACCTCGGGCTCGGACTCGTCCTTGGCGACGTTGTCGCTGACCTTGACGGCGATGATGTCGCGGCCCTCGTGGGACTTCCCGATGACCTTCTTGCTCATGATGGCGGGGTACTTGGCGATCCTGGCGTCGATCTCGGCCATCGCCTCCGCGTAGTTGTGGTAGCGGGAGTCGGCCGACGGGAAGTCGAAGGCCTTCGCGGCCCTGCCGTCCGTCCGCGCCGGGGGAGCGGGCAGCACCTTGAGCCGGTGGCCGAGCCGGCGCAGGGTCCTGGCCTGCGCGGCATCGGCGGTGACCACGACGGAGTGGTCGTCCACCTCGTCGATGGAGACCCCCGTCGCGGCGAGGGCGGAGCGCTGCGCGACGGTGGCGGGGCCGGCCACCACGTACTGCCGGGCGTCCGGTTCGCCGGTGACGGTCCGTCCGGAAGGGGTGTCGTCGGCCTGTGCGGTGAGGGGTGCGGCCAGGGCGAGCGCCAGCAGTGCGGCGAGGGCGGTGGCCCGTCTGCCCTTGAGGGGGAGTCGCATGAAGTCTCCTGGGTGGGGTGTCCGGAGTGGGGTGCTCAGTGCGACGTGAAGGGTGCGGGTGTCCCCGCCCATCGTCGGGAAATGGCATGCAACGGTCAAGAGGGCATGGTTGTTCTCCGCCGTCGGTGCCCCCACAATGCGCATGACAACACCGAAGGATTTTCGGTACAGAGGGGACCCCCACATGAAAAAACCTCTCGTCACTGCGCTCATGGCGGCCGCCCTGGCCGGCCTGGGCACAGCCCCCGCGGCAGCCCTCGGTCCTGACCTGACGTCGGCTCCCGCCGCCGCCCAGGCCCCGGCGGCGCAGCCCCGGGCGAAGGCCAAAGCGGTCGACTTCGCCGGCACCGTGGCGCTCAGCAACTGCTCCGGCTCGGTGGTCCGCCCGCCCTCCGCGAGCTCCGCGGACCCCGCACTCGTCATGTCCAACGGCCACTGCCTGGAGAGCGGCATGCCGGGCGCGGGCGAGGTCGTCGTCGACAAGGCGTCGAGCCGGTCGTTCAGCCTGCTGAACTCCGCCGGCCGGAAGGTGGCCACGCTCCGCGCCACCAAGGTCGCGTACGCCACCATGACCGACACGGACGTGTCGCTCTATCAGCTCAACACCAGCTACGCCGCGATCGAGTCCCAGTACGGCATCCGGGCCCTGCCGCTCTCCGCGGACCGCCCGGCGCAGGGCACCGCCATCAAGGTGGTCTCCGGCTACTGGAAGCGGATCTACAGCTGCAGCGTCGACGGTTTCGCCCACCGGCTGCGGGAGGGCGAATGGACCTGGAAGGACTCCGTCCGCTACACCGCCGCCTGCGACACCATCGGCGGCACCTCGGGCTCGCCCGTGGTCGACGCGGCGACCGGCAAGGTCGTCGCGGTCAACAACACCGGCAACGAGGACGGGGAGCGGTGCACCGACAACAACCCCTGTGAAGTCGACGAGAACGGCACGGTGACGGTGCGCGAGGGCATCAACTACGCCCAGCAGACCTACGGGATCACCCGCTGCATCGGGGCCGGCAACAAGGTCGACCTGACCCTGCCGGGGTGTGAGCTGCCGAAGCCGTCGGGGGTCCGCTCCTGACGGAACGCGCGCTTCCGACGTGGGCCGGCCGCCGGGGGGCGGCCGGCCCGCATGCTGTGGCCCCGGCGCCGGGCCCGGCTGAGCCGAACGGGTGATTCGGGAGAGGAAGTTTCCGCGGCCCCGCGACAGGCGTGCGGGGTCCCACGGCAGGCCCGAGATTCCTCGCGGCCGGTCCGGGCGCGACCGTGCGACGCCTCGTGAGTAGTGGGCCCGGTCGCCCGCCGCCCCGCAGGGGCCGGACGTGCGTCACCCCCGGCACCGCCCCCCCACGTCACCCCCTGCTCCGGCCGATCAATCACCCCGCCACCGACCCGTGTTCGGATGATCCGGCCCGTCTCGCCCGTTTTGGTGATGAACTCTGCGCTGATCATTCCTCGCAGAGTGTTCTCTGGCGCTCACCGCGCGGATAAGCTGCGGAGGCGTCAGGGGGCAGCGCCATCACCTCGAGCAGTGCGTACAGGGATGATCTACCGTTCCCGGTCCGGCCGGGTACGGAGTGGAACGGGGAACCACACGTGCTCACCGCCATAGCAGTCACCAGCCCCGAGCTGGTGCTTCCGCCGGCCGACCGGCACACGCCCACCGCGGTCGTCCTGCAGCCGCCCGCCCGGCAGGAGCTGGAGGCGGCACTGACCACCTTCCAGGTCCTGGTCGAACAGCACGGCTACGTCATCGCGCTCTACCCCTCCTCGATCGACCGGGACTTCGCCCGGCGCCTGCACACCGTGCGGTCGGTCATGGAGAGCGACCGGATCGCCCTGCTGCCGGTCGGCCTCCCGCCGCTCGCCGTCGCCGTGCTCGTCCGCCAGTTACGCCAGTTGTCGCTCGGCGACTTCAGCCCGGGAGTCCTCGCCTCCGCCGCCCGGCTCCTCTCCCACTACATCCACGCGGGCGCGCTGCTCGCGTCCGTCGCGCGGCTCGACCGGATGCCCGTCGGCCTCGCGTCCCACCTCGGCTCCTGGCTGCCGGGCACCCGCTACGGCGTCCTCGCCGCCCCCGGGGCCCGGCTCGTCCGTGTCCGGCCGGACACCACGCTGGAGGGCCCCGGCTTCGACACCCGGCTCACCGTGGCGGGCGGCCGGCTCCGGTCCGACTGGGTCACCGGAACCCTCGCCCGGCAGTGGCGCGTCCAGGAGGTCCAGGACGCCCGGCTCCCCGAGGACTCGCCCCGCTGGTGGGGCACCGGAAAACTCATCGAATTCGCGGCCGCCATCCGTGATCCCGTGATGCTGTACCAGCTCGTCGCCTCGGTGCGCCGGGACCTCTGTCACTGGTGCGGGCTCGAATTCATCGGCGACCGCTGCGCCTTCTGCTCCGCCCCGCTGCTCCGGCCCGAGCTCCCGGCGGTGTCCCACGGTGACCCGAACCGGTGAGAGCTCCCCGCGTCCGGCCGTTCCCGGTGGCCTTTGTGCGGCCCGGCCCCCGGCGTGACCCCGGCCCGCTCCGGCGCCGCGCCGCGCCCCGCCCGCCGCACCCGGCACCCGCCACCCGCAACGGCCCCGTACCCCGACGAGGAATCCCCTTATGAACTCACGCCAGCGCCGTGGCGTCATCCTGCTGCTCCTCTCCGTCCTCTGCGCGGGCGGAGCCTTCGCGGGCGTGCTCTCCGTGATCAGCGACGTGGAGTCGAAGGTCGGGCCGGAGACGACGGCCTACGAACTCAAGGCGGACGTGCCGGCCTACCGAGCGCTGGACTCCGCGCAGTTCCGGCGGATATCGGTGCCCGAACGCTGGCTGCCGCGCACCGCCGTGACCGATCTCGGCGACCTCCGCGGAAAGATCGCCGTCAACCCGCTGCGCAAGGGCTCCCTGCTCCAGTCCGACATGATCGCCGACCGCCCCGAACTCGAGTCCGGGCAGCAGGAGATCGCCATCATGATCGACGCGGCCACCGGCGTCGCCGGCAAGATCACCCCGGGCTCCAGCGTCAACATCTACGCGACCTTCGAGGGCGACCGGGACGACCGTGCCCCCGTCTCCAAGGTCATCGTCGACCGGGCCCGCGTCATCGACGTCGGCGAACTCACCGCCCTGCGGCCGCGGAACGACGAGGAGCGGCGCAGGGGCGGAAGCGGCGAGGCCGTCCCGATCACCTTCGCCCTGGACACCGACGACGCCCAGCGGGTGGCCTACGCGGAGTCCTTCGCCACCCGCGTCCGGCTCGCCCTGGTGGCCCCCGGGAGCGATCAGTCGATCCCCCGGAACGAGCGCACCTACACCCTTGACGGAGACAGGTGAGGCACCGGATGGCCACCCGAATCCTCCCGGTCGTCGGCGACCCCGACGCCGCCCGGGCGATGACCACGCTGATCGGCCAACTGCCGGACACCGAGCCGCTGCCGGCCGCCGCCGACTCCACCGCGCTGGTCGACACCCTCGCCCGGCTCGCCGGCGAATCCGTCATGGACCTGCCCGAGGTGGTGCTCGTCCACGAGCGGATCGGCCCGGTCCCCGCCCTGGAACTGATCCGCGACATCGCCCTCCGCTTCCCGGCGGTCGGCACCATCCTGATCACCGCGGACATGAGCCCCGGGCTGTACGCGGCGGCGATGGACTCCGGCGCCCGCGGCCTCATCGGACTGCCGCTCTCCTACGACGAACTGGCCGCCCGGGTACAGGCCACCGTCCAGTGGGCGGTGGGCGTCCGGCGGCACCTCGGCTCCGACGGCGACGTGCTGACCGGCCCCGGCGGCACGGTGGTCACGGTCACCGGCGCCAAGGGCGGCGTCGGCACCACCCTCACCGCGATCCAACTGGCGCTCGCCGCCCGCGCGTCCGGCCGCAGCGTCGCCCTGGTCGACATGGACCTCCAGTCCGGGGACGTGGCCTCCTGCCTGGACGTGCAGTTCCGCCGCTCGATCGTCGACCTGGCGGGCATCAGCGACCTCTCCCCGAGAGTGCTGCAGGACGCCCTGTTCACCCACCCGACCGGCCTCGGGCTGTTGCTCGCCCCTGACGAGGGGGAGCGCGGCGAGGAGGTCGGCGACCGGGCCGCCCGGCAGATCGTCAGCGCCCTGCGCAGCCGCTACGAACTGGTCGTCATCGACTGCGGCGCCCAGATGAACGGCGCGAACGCGGCCGCGGTGGAGATGGCTGACACCGCGCTGCTGGTCACCACGCCGGACGTGGTCGCGGTGCGGTCGGCCAAGCGGATGGTGCGGCTCTGGGACCGGCTGCAGATCCGCAAGGCCGAGGAGACCACCACCGTGGTGAACCGGCACAACCGGACCACCGAGATCCAGCCCGCGATCGTCGGACGGACCACCGGAACCCAGGTCGCCCGCACGGTGGTTCCGGCGAACTTCAAGGAGCTCCAGCCGTGTGTCGACGCGGGCCGGCTCCAGGACCTGGACAGCCGCTCCACCGTCAAGCAGGCGCTGTGGGGACTGGCCGGGGAACTGGGCCTGGCCGGTGGCGGCGGCCGGGCCGGAGCGGAGGGACAGGGCGGCGGTCCGGGGGGCAGAACGCGCAGACCGGCCGGGCGCTGGGCGGCGTCGGGCCGCCGGCGGCGCGGCGCCGACAGCGGCCAGGTCTCCGTCGAGTTCCTGGGGATCACCCCGCTGATCCTCGTGGTGCTGGTTCTGCTCTGGCAGTTCGTGCTCGTCGGCTACACCTTCACCCTGGCCGGTGACGCGGCCGACCGGGGCGCGCGCGCCGCGGCGGTCGCGGCCGGGGGCGGTGGCACCGGCGTCGAGGCCGCCGCCACCGAGGACCTGCCCCGCGCCTGGGCCGACGGGGCCCGGGTCGGCGCCCCCTACACCGAGAACGGGCTGACGAAGGTCAGCGTCGGTCTGAAGGTCCCGGTGCTCTTCCCCGGCGGGGTCTCCTTCCCGTTCACGGTCACCGGGGACGCCGGCGCGGCCACGGAGGACCGGGGATGACGCCGGAGCCCGCGCGGCCGGAGCGGCGGTGGCCGCCGTCGGAGCGGCTCCTGTCGGCCCGGCGGCTGTCGAACCGGTTTCCGTCGGTCCGGCTCCTGTCGGTCCGGCGCCCGTCGAACCGGCTGTCGTCGGTCCGGCTCCTGTCGGCCCGGCGCCCGTCGAACCGGCTGCCGTCCGTCCGGCCCCGGTCGGCCGCGGCGCATCCCCGGCTCCGGTCCCGGCCCCGCTCCCGGGACCGCGGCCAGGCCTCGGTCGAGTTCCTGGGCTTCCTGCCCGTGCTGCTGGTCGTCGTCCTCGCCGCCGTACAGCTGGGCCTCGCCGGGTACGTGGCGGCGCAGGCACGGACCGGTGCCCGCGCGGCGGCCCGTACGGCGGCCCGGGCGGAGCCCGCCGCCGACCCGGTGGCCGCGGGCCACGCGTCGATGAGCGACTGGGTCGCCCGGCGCGCCGAGGTCGTCTCCGACGCCGGCGGGTCCGACGCCGCTTCCGCCACCGTCCGGGTGCAGATCCCCTCGATCATCCCCGGGGTGGAGAGCTTCGGTCCGGTGGAGAAGACCGCCACCATGCCCCGCGACGAGCCGGCCCCGTGAGCCCCGCACCGAGGAGCACCGCATGAGCCTGAGGGCGCGCATCACCTCCCCCGAGACGGCGGGCGGGCAGCACGAGGAGAGCCATCTCGTCGCCGTCTACCGCACCAAGCTGCTGGAGGAGATCGACCTCGCGGAGATGTCGCTGCTCGCCGCCGCCGAGCGCCGGGCCCGCCTGGAACGCGTGCTGGGCCACATCATCAGCCGCGAGGGCCCCGTCCTCTCCACCCACGAACGATCCCTGCTGATCCGCCGGGTCGTCGACGAGGCACTCGGCCTCGGTGTGCTGGAACCTCTCCTCGAGGACGCCTCCATCACCGAGATCATGGTCAACGGGCCCGACCACATCTACGTCGAGCGGGCCGGCCGGGTGGAGCGGCTGCCGCTGCGCTTCGCCTCCAACGACCAGCTGATGCAGACCATCGAGCGCATCGTCTCGACCGTCAACCGCCGGGTCGACGAGTCCAATCCGATGGTCGACGCCCGGCTGCCCTCCGGAGAGCGCGTCAACGTCATCGTCCCGCCGCTCTCCCTCACCGGCGCCACGCTCACCATCCGGCGCTTCCCCCGCGCCTACCGGCTGCCGGAACTGATCGGGCTCGGCACCCTCGACGAGCCGATGCTGATGCTGCTCTCGGCGCTGGTCCGCGCCAAGTTCAACATCATCGTCTCGGGTGCCACCGGCTCCGGGAAGACGACGCTGCTCAACGCCCTCTCCGGGCTGATCCCCGAGGGCGAGCGCATCATCACCGTCGAGGACGCCGCCGAGCTCCAGCTCCAGCAGCCGCACGTGGTCCGGCTGGAGACCCGGCCGCCCAACGTCGAGGGCAAGGGCCGGGTCACCATCCGCGACCTGGTGCGGAACTCGCTGCGGATGCGCCCGGACCGGATCATCGTCGGCGAGGTCCGGGGCGGCGAGACGCTCGACATGCTCCAGGCGATGTCCACCGGTCACGACGGTTCGCTGGCCACCGTGCACGCCAACAGCGCCGAGGACGCGCTGATGCGGCTGCAGACGCTGGCGTCCATGTCGGAGGTGGAGATTCCGTTCGAGGCGCTCCAGGACCAGATCAACAGCGCCGTCGACTGCATCGTCCAACTGGCCCGGCACGCCGACGGATCCCGCCGGATCGACGAGATCACCATGCTGTCCTCGCGCGGCCGGGAGCCGTTCCGCATCGTCTCCGTCTGCCGGTTCGACGCCCGGCCCCTGGGCGCCGACCGGATCGTGCACGGCAGCTTCCGCTGCCTGCCCCTGCCCGCCCGTACCGCCGAACGCCTGCACTACGCGGGGGAGGCCGTCCCGCCCGCGTTCGGCGTCGCCGCCTCCGACGACCAGCTCGACACCCGCAGAGCCCTCTAGCCGACGGGATCCCGACAGCCCACCCGACCTGACAGCCCACTCGACCCGACAGCCCACTCGACCCGACAGGCCTCCCGGTCCGACAGCCCACCCGGCCTGACGAAGCCCCGCCCCGACGCAGCCCGATCCGACAAAGCCCACACGCCCCGCCGAACCCCCCGCCCCGCCGAACCCCACGAACGGAAGCCGGCACCCGACATGGACCATCTCGCGCTACCGACCCTCGGTGTCACGCTGCTGGCCTGCTGCCTCGCGGTCCTCGGCGGGCACACCTACGCCACCGGCAAGGCCCAGCGGCAGGCCGTCGTCGACCGGCTCACCGCCGTCGGCCCCGCGCCCGTCACCGGCCGCCGGCGGCGGTTCCCGGGCCTCGACCGGCGGCTGCGGCGCACCCGCTACGGCCGGCACCTCGACAACCGGCTCGCGGCGACCGGCCTCGACCTCACCGTCGGCGAGTTCACCGTCTTCACGGCCCTTCTCGCCGGCGGGCTGTGGCTCGTCGGCGCCTCGGTGCTAGCAGCGTTCTTCGGCCCGATCGCCGGGCTGATCGGCGTCTGGGCGGCTTTCGCGTTCCTCAACTGGCAGCGCGGCAGGCGCAACGAGCGGTTCATCAACCAGCTCCCCGAGCTGTCCCGGATCCTGGCCAACGCCACCCAGGCCGGCCTCGCCCTGCGGACGGCGCTGTCCATGGCCGCCGACGAACTTGAGGCTCCGGCCGGTGAGGAACTGGGCAAGGTGGCGGACAAGCTGTCGGTCGGCCACTCCGTCGACGACGCCCTGGCGGAGCTCACCGGACGGCTGCCCTCCCGGGAACTCGTCGTCCTCGTCACCACCCTCGTCCTCTCCAACCGGGCGGGCGGCACGGTCGTCGGCTCGCTGCGGAACCTCACCGTGACGCTGGAGGAGCGCAAGGAGACCCGCCGCGAGGTCCGCACCCAGCTCTCCCAGGTCACCCTCACGGCGTTCGCGGTGCCCCTGCTGGGGCTGGGCGCGCTGCTGCTGATGAACCAGGTCATGCCGGGGTCCCTGGACCGGATGACCTCGTCCGCCGTCGGCCAGGCGGCGGTGCTCGTCGCCCTCGGCCTGTACGGGCTGGGGTTCTTCCTGATCCGCCGCATGTCGAAGATCGACGTCTGAGAGGAGCGCAACCGTGGGACTGCTGCTCGCGTCGGTGATCGGCCTCGGGGTCCTGGGCGCGTTCCAGGGCCTGCGCATGTACCGGGCGGAGGCCCGGCTCCCCGGCGACCTCGTCGTGGCCCTGGAGGTCGGCGCCTCCCGGACGACCGCCGTCGGCTCGGTGATCGACCGGCTCGGGATGCGCTTCGCCCCCCTGGTGCTGCGCATGATGGGCCCGAAGCGGGTCGACGCGGTGCGCCGGAGAATCGACCTGGCCGGCAACCCGGGTGGTCTGACCCTCGACCGCTACGCCGCCCGCCGCGCGGTCTACGGCATCCTCGGCGCGGTCGGGGCGTTCGTCATGCTCGACAAGGGCAACCTCGTCCTCGCCGCCCTGCTGCTCGCCTTCGGCATCTGGTGGACGGACGTCGGCATCCGGGCGGCGATCCGGCAGCGCAAGGACGTCATCGAGCGGACGCTCCCCGACTTCCTCGACGTCCTCGCCGTCGTGGTGAGCGCCGGCCTGGGCTTCCGGCAGGCCCTGGACCGGGTCGCCGACCAGTACGCGGGCCCGTGGGCCGACGAACTCCGCATCACCCTGCGCCAGATGGACATGGGCGTCAGCCGCCGGCAGGCCTTCGACGAGCTGCGCCGGCGCAACGACTCCGAACAGGTCGCGATGTTCGTGACGGCGCTCCAGCAGGGCGAGGAGCTGGGTGCCCCGATCGTGGACATCCTCATCCAGATCGCCACCGACATGCGCCGTACGGACGCCCAGAACGCCCGCCGCAGAGCCGCCCGGGCCGTGCCGAAGGCCACCGCCGTGATCACCACGTTCATGGTCCCGGCCACGATGATCCTGCTGGTCGCGGGCTTCGTCTTCGGCTCGGGCGCGGACTTCGGCGCGATCACCGGACAGTGACGGACGCGGTCGCGGTGGAAGGAGGTGCCGACCGGATGGCCCGGGGAGAGAACGTCGCGCACGGAAGCCTGACCGGCGACCCCGCGGGCACCTCACGGCCGGGCACCTCACGGCCGGGCACCTCGCTGCCGGGTCCGCCGGCGGCGGGGCCGGACGGCGGCGCACGGGCCGCCGCCCGGGGGTGGTCCGGTGGCGGCGGCCGGTGGCGTGTCCGTGGCTGGTTCGCCGGCGGCCGGTTCAGTGGCGTGCGCCGGATCGGCCGCGGCCGGCCGGGTCACGACGAGCACCGGTACGGATCCGGGCACGCGTACGGCTCCGAGCGTCGCCCGCCCCGCTCCGCGTCCGGGTACAGCCACGGGCGTCCCGCACCCTCCGAGCACCCGTACAGCCCCGAGTGGTCGCGCGACCCGGACTGCTCCGGCGAACCGTCGCTCGGCATCCAGGTGAGCGCCCTCCAGGCGCTGTGCCGGCAGGTCCTCGGCTTCCGGATGGCGATGATCGGCGTCGCGGCCCCGGCCGCGCTCGCCCGGACCGCCCCCGGTCTGCCCTCCTGCCTCGTCGGGGGCGCCGTCGTCGTCACGTTCATGGGCTCCTACCTCCTCTTCCGCGACTGGGAGCGGTTCGGGCCGCTGCTGCTGCGGCACCCCGCGCTGCTCGCCGTCGACATGGTCTTCGGCTCGCTGCTCCTCATCACCGCGACCCCCGAATCGACCCTGGCCTACGTCACCAGCTGCACCCCGCTGCTCGCCGGGCTGGTCTACGGATGGCGCGGCGCGGGGGTGTTCGCCGGGCTCGACGTGCTGCTCCTGGCCACGCTCTACGCCGCCGACGGCCGGCTCGACGCCACCGGTCCCAACGCCTATCTGCTGGCCGGGTTCGGTGTGGTCGCCGGCGCCATCGGGGTCACCCTGCGCGGTCTGATGTTCCGGGTCGGCGCGGCCACCCGGGCCCTGACCGAGGCCCGCGCCCGGCTCGCCGTCACCGAGGCGGTGGGCGCCGAAAGGGCCCGGCTGGCCCGCGAGATGCACGACTCGGTGGCCAAGACGCTGCACGGTCTGGCACTCGCCGCCGACGGCCTGGCGGGCAGCGCCGGGCGGATGGACCCGGACGAGGTCGGACGCCAGGCCGGAACCGTCGCCCGGGCCGCCCGCCGGGCAGCCGCGGAGTCGCGCGAACTCCTCTCCGACCTGCGCCGGGAGACCGACATCGACAGCGCCGGCACGGATCTGCCGACGGAACTCGCCGTGCGGGTAGCGGACTTCGCGGGCCGGAGCGGCCTCGACGCCCGGGCCCGCCCGCTCAACGAGGTCCCCGTGCCCCCGGTGCCGTACGCCGTCGCGCGCCAGCTGCTGGTGATCGTGGGGGAGGCCCTGGACAACGCCGCCCGGCACGCCCGTGCGGAGCACGTGGTGGTGGAGGCGGGCGTCGTGGACCGGATGCTGTGCGTCCGGGTCCTGGACGACGGCCGCGGACTGCCGCCCGGCACCACGCTGGACGGCCTGCGCAAGGGCGGGCACTTCGGCTTCGTCGGCATGGTGGAGCGCGCGGCGGCGCTCGGCGCGCGGCTGCGGATCGGGCGCGGCGGCGCGGGCAGCGGCACGGAGGTCCGTATCGACCTGCCGATGGCCGCCGTGCTGCCGGCCGGCACCCGGCCCGGCGCTCGTCCCGCTACCGGTGTCCGGCATTCACCCGCCGCTCAGCCCCGCGGTCCGCAGCGCGCCGCTCCGCAGCACCCCGGTCCACCGCCTCCGAGCCCGCGACCTCCGGGTCCACAGCAACCAGCCGCCGAAGCCCCCGAGTTCTTCCACCCCGCACCTCCCCGTCCCCGCCCATCGAGAGGAGGCCGCACGCCATGACGGTCCTGCCCGGCACCGGCGGATGCGGCACCAACCCGTCCCCGCCCGCCGCCCTCCGGGAACCCCCCGGCTCCCGGCCGCTGCGCGTGGTCGTCGCCGACGACAACCCGGTGGTACGGGCCGGGCTCAGCACGCTGCTCGGCAGCCGCGAGGGCATCGAGGTGGCCGCCGAGGCCGCCGACGGACGCCAGGCGTACGACGCCGCCCTCCGGCACCGACCGGACGTGATCCTGCTGGACGTCCGGATGCCCGGCGTCGACGGCATCGAGGCCCTGCCCCATCTGACGCCCCTCGCACCCGTCCTGATGCTCACCTACAGCGGTGAGCGCGATGTCGTCCGGGAAGCCCTCCGGCTGGGTGCGGGCGGCTATCTGGTGCACGGTGAATTCACCGTCGACCAGCTCGTTCTCGCCGTGCGCGACCTCCGCGCGGGGCGGGCCCACTTCACGGTGACCGCTGCCGACGCGTTGCTGGAGCACGTTCGCGCCGGGGCATACGACGCGCCCTCCGCGGCGGCCCCCAGGAGGCCCGGCGGGCATCGGGATCCGGCTGTGCCGACGGGTTTCGGACCGGCCGTCGAGGCCTGCGATGCCGGGCCCGTACCGCCCCCTGCGGTCGGTGTGCCGCAGCAGGACCGGGTCGCCCGCAAGGGTGTCGCCCCGGCATCGGAGAGTCCATTGGAATCCTGGACTTCTTTGCAAGTGCGACGAAATATGGGACAGTCGATAGCCGGGTCCTCCGGGGGGCGGAGCCCATCGGCCCGCCCGTGGACGGCAGTCGGGGAGCCGTGGAGCGGAAGTCCGGTGGACCGGGCGCAGTTCGGGCTGAGCCGGCGGGAGGCGGAGGTGATGGAACTGATCACGACAGGGATGTCGAACCAGCACATCGCCGCCGCGTGCTTCATCAGCGAGAAGACGGTCAAGAACCACATCAACCGGATCTTCGGCAAGTTGCGGTGCGAGAGCCGCAGTGCGGCGATCGCCGTGTGGATGGGCATCGCGCGGGGAGCCCCGGCCGGCGTGGCGAGAGGAGCGCACCGTGACTGAGGACGCACGGCCCACGGGCCGGCCGGACTCCGGAGCGCACCTCGGCGCGCGGGCGACCCGCCGGATCCGAATCCGGATTTGGGCCCCTGGACCCTGGGGCGGGCCCCTCCCGTCGGCCTACGGTGCCGGGGTCGACAGCGGCACCGGCGAGAGCACCACCGCGAACGGGGACGGCGCCCACGGGACCCGGGCCACCCCTCTGCGAGGGGCGAGCCCCGAACGAGGGGAACATCATGAGCGATCTGCTGACCAAGGCGTACGTGACGACCGAGGTGCGCGCGGTCCATTGGCGCAGGACGGCCGGCACGGCGTTCCGGAAGCGTTATGCCCAGCCGTGGGACCGCGGTCAGACGGCGGTCGAGTACCTGGGCATCATCGCGGTCGTCGTCCTGATCGTGGGAGCCCTGGCAGGTACCAAGATCGGCAAAACCATCTACAAGGCGATCGGCGAACAGATCAGCAAGGTCACCGGCCAGGCCTGAGTTCCCGCCGGTCCGGCGACACCGGGCAGGCCTTCCCCATCTACATCACGGTGGTGGCGGGCCTGCTCTTTCTTGCGTTCGCGTACTTCGCGGTCGCCCAGGCCGTGGACCGGCGCAGCGGTGGCCAGACCGCTGCCGACGCCGCCGCGCTGGCCGCGGCCCAGGACGCGCGCGACCAGTTGCGGACGGCGCTGCTGGATCCCCTCCTGGACCCTGGTGCGCTGACGGACCTGCTGAACGGGCAGGGAGTGGAGTTCGCGACCGCGTGCGCCGAGGCGCAGTCCTTCGCCGCCCGGAACGACGCCGATGTGGCGGGCGAGGGCTGCCGTCGGGTGGACGACGGGTTCACCGTGACCGTGGAGACCCGGGGCACCGTCGGCGACTCCATCGTTCCCGGCACGGAGAACCAGCACGCCCGCGCCACGGCGACCGCGGTCGTCGAACCGCTCTGCCGCGTCGCGCCCGCCCCCTCCGGCACCGAGTCCGGCCGTCCCGACGACGGCGCGACCGGTCCCGCCGACGACGAACCGGAGGAGCCGGACGAGCCCGGCGGCGAGGAGGACCCGGGTGACGACGAGGAGAAACCGGGGCTCGAACTCGACTGCGACGGTCAGGTCTGGGTCATCGACCCCGGGAGCGGCGCTCCTCTCCCGGAAGCGGCGGACCTGTTCTCCGTTCACCTCCGGGACTGAGCCGCACCCAGCGAACGACGAGTAAAGGACACATGGTTCATGAGCACTGGGCAGACATCAGGGGCCCGAAGGGGCACCGCCGCGGTCGCGCTGGCGGCCGCTCTGGTTCTCGTCGTTTCCGGCTGTGGTGGCGAGGACGCAGGCAAGCCGCAGGAGCCCAAGCGGACGGAACGGGCCAAGGACGATGGCGAGACGGAGCGACAGGACAACGAGGCCGCCGAGCCGAGGCAGGTGCTGGCGACGATCGAAGGCAAGAGCGGACTGATGATCACGGTGACCAGGGCCGATCGGGACTCCGGGGGGTTCGTCACCGTCTCCGGAACACTGAAGAACACCAGCGATGAGGACTTCATCTCGACCGATGCCACCGACTGGAGCGGCGACGAGGAAGAGGTCCTCAAGCACGGCGAATCCCTCGGCGGCGCCACCCTCGTCGACAGCACCGGCAAGAAGCGCTACTACGTCCTCCGGGACACCGAGGGCCGCCCCTTGTGCACCACCTTCGAATCGGACATCGAAGCAGGCAAGAGCGTCCCCGTCTTCGCCCAGTTCCCCGCTCCGCCGGCGAACACCCGCAAGGTCGACTTCCAGATCCCGACCTTCCCCTCCGCCTCGATCGAGATCTCCGGGTGAGCGCCCCATGACCACACCCCGCCGCCCCCGTCCGGCCGCCGCGCTCGCCGTCGGCGCGTGCGCCGTCGCCGCGCTGACGCTCGTCCCCGCCCCGCACGCCGTGGCGGACGACCCGCCGGGACTGCCCGGGCCCGCGGCCCCGCCGGTGCGCGTCGACGCCGACGACCCCGGGCTCAAGATGGTGAACGGTGCCACCCTCGCCCCGGCCAAGGTCCTCGACATCACGTCGGTGGTCGAGTCCGAGGGCGGTGAGGAACGGCGGGAGGACACCAACCGCAGCGTCACCTTCGCCCTGCAGGCCGAGGTGCTCTTCGGCAAGGACAGCGCGAAGATCGGCGACGGTGCCCGGTCCCGCATCCGCGAGATCGCGGACGAGATCGAGAAGCAGGACGCCCCGAACGTCCAGGTCTTCGGCTTCACCGACAACCTCGGCTCCTCCGCCCACGGCGACGTGCTGTCCAAGAAGCGCGCCGATGCGGTGCAGCGGGTCCTCGCCGGACTCCTGGGATCGGACGTCACCTTCGAGATCCGCGGCTACGGCGAGGACTATCCGATCGCCGGCAACGACGACGAGGAGGGCCGGAAGAAGAACCGCCGTGTCGAGGTCAGCTTCCCCCGCGCCGAGCCGGGCGGCGGTGGATGACCACCGCGGGGGCGGGACGGCCGGATTCCGCGGGCCCGGTCCGGCTTCCGACGCGGCCGGTACGGGCGCCGTACCGCCCGGACGGCGTGGCGCGCTTTCCGGCCCGGGACTGCCCTGACGACCGCCGTTCCCGGCCCCGTAGGGTCAGGGGGTGCATCCGATACTGACCGTCCTCGCCGCCTGCTACGGCGCCGTCGCCGGGGTGTTCGTGCCGCGAGCCGTCTACCGGCTGGCCGTCGAGCCCGAGCAGCAGTGGCGCGCCGCGTGCCCCGAGGGCCATCCGATCACCGGACCGGCCGGCGGCTGGCTCGGCCTCGCGCGCTGTGCGGTACCGGCGCACACGGCACCGGCCGGACTCCCGGACGATCACTCCGACGGCACGCTCCCCGCTCCCACGGCCTCCACCGACCCGACCGGGCCGAACGCACCGATCGGCCCGAACGCACCGACCGGCCCGAACGCATCTACCGGGCCCGGCACATCGGCTGCGGCCGGCATATCTGCTGCGCGCGGCACACCGGATGCGCCCGCCGTACCGACCGAACCGACGGCACCGACCGACTCGTCGGCACCGACCGCACCGACCGACTCGACGGTGTCGCCAAGCGATCCGATCGCTCCCACGGCGCCGACCGGTCCGGCCGCTCCCACGGCTCCCGCCGCGCCGACCGCTCGGCCGGAGCCCTCCGGAGCGCGCGACAGCCTGCGCCGCGTCCACGCCTACGGGCCCCCGGCCGTGATCGTCGCCCTCCTCACCTCGCTGGTCTGCGCCATGCTCTCCGCGGCCGTCGGCAAGCGGCCGGAACTGGCCGTCTGGCTGCTGCTCGCGCCCGTGGCGGTGGCGCTCGCCCTGGTCGACACCGCCGTCAAGCGTCTCCCGGACGTGCTCACCCTGTCGCTGGCCGCCGGGGCCGCCGCCCTCCTGGGGGTGGCCGCCCTGCTCCCCGGTTCCGCGGGCTCCTGGACGGGCGCCCTGCTCGGGGGCTGTGCCCTGGGCGGGCTCTACGGCCTGCTGTTCCTCATCCATCCGGGCGGGATGGGCTTCGGCGACGTCAAACTGGCCCTCGGCCTGGGCACGGTGCTCGGCTGGTACGGCTGGGCCGTCCTGTTCGCGGGTACGTTCGCGGGCTTCCTGCTGGGCGCGGTCTACGGCATCGGGCTCATCGTGCTGCGGCGCGCGGGCCGGAAGACCGCGGTCCCCTTCGGCCCGTTCATGCTCACCGGCGCTCTGCTGGGACTGCTGCTCGGCGGTTTCGCGTCCTGAACCTCCGGGCGCCCCGTCGGCGGTGCCCTCAACCGGCGGTGCACGACAAACGGTTGCCCCACCGGCGCAACTGCCTGCATGGCTCGCACCGCCGGGCCAACACCCTGCCCCGTTCACATCGTTCTGCCCGGACGCCACGGTTCTGCCCGGACACCGGAGTCCCCTCAGCCGGTACCCGAACCCCCACCGGCACCCCCGCGTCTCATCCGAACCCGTTCCCCGTACGAACCCCCAGCGCGTCCGAGATCGCACCGCGCCCGAAACCGCGTCCGAAGTGGCATCAAACCCGGCTCCGACAGCCCCGATCGACGAGGCGGTTTGATCGTTCAGCTCGCGGTGGCCCCCGGGTGCCGGACCTCGCACCACACCACTTTTCCGCCCGAGCCGACCTGCCGTTCCGTGAGCGCGTAACGGCCCCAGTTGTCCGAACAGAGGCGGACCAGCAGCAGCCCCCGGCCGCCCTCGCTCTCCAGGTCGGCCGGAATCGGCGAGGGCAGAGCCGGGTTGGTGTCCCAGACGCTGATCCGGAGCGTGTCGTCGGTCCACTTGAGCCGCACGGACGCGGGGCCCGTCGAGTAGCGGTACGCGTTCGTCGCCAGCTCCGAGGTCAGCAGCTCCGCCGTGTCCGCGAGTTCGTTCAGTCCGTGCTGGTCGAGAACCATGCGGACGGTCGACCGGACGATGGCCGGTCCCAGGGGGTCGTGGGGCACCTGGAGGCTGTACTGCCACGATGCGGGCGGCTCGGGAAGAGACCCGCGATCGGAGGCCGGAGCAATGACGGTCATAAGGGGCTCCTGTTCAGGCGGGGAATTTGTACACGTGCCAAGGGCGGACTGGGATGAATGTCGGCCCGCCCGGAGCGCCGTGAACCGAGCGCTGTCAAGAGCGCGAACAGGGGCAAGTCCCACTCTGCGGAGTGCTGTTCTGCCAGGTGGGAGCGGATGTGCCGGAGTCAGGGCCGACGGACCGGCCCCGCCGGGCCGGGGCCGGAGCGGTGAGCGAAAGCACACCGGAACACGGCTGAGGTGCACCCCCGCGTCATCACCCTCGGACATCGGAGGGTCACAGCAGGCGACGCGTGCTCTGTAATGGACTCAGCCGACGGGGGAGTCGGAGGACGGCGCGGTCGCTCTGCGGCCGGGGCTCACGGGGGTGCCCGCTGTGCACGCGACAAGGATCGATTCCACGACGTTGCCGACGCTCCGCGTGGCAACGGCCGGGGGCGGCTGTGCGGGGGGCACTGCGGGGGCCGGCGCATCGCCGTCCCGGCGGATTCCGCAGCACGCCCCGGCGCTGGACGATCTGCTGCGCACGGCGGAGAACGCCCTGGCCCGCCGCTGCCCCGCCGGGAAGGGGCTACGGCCTCCTCCCGGCGGGCAGCGGCCGGCCGCGCCGTCCGGTACGGCCACCGCGGACGATCCCGGGCGGGACAAGCCTCCCGGCCGCCACGGGAGTTCCCGTACGGCCTGGCCCACCGGCTGCTGATCAGCCCGCGCTCCACGGCCCGTCTGCGGAGGTCCGTATCCGTGGGGTCCGTATCCGCGGGGTCTGTATCCGCGGGGTCCGGAGGCAGCGGCCGAACGGCCCATCCGGTGACTTCGATCGCCTCCTCCGCCCGGTGCCCATGACAAGCTGAGGCGTCCGGTACCGGCACCGGCACCGGAGGGCGTCGGCCGAGCGCGCGAACCAGCCCGCCGGTCCGCCGCGCACCTGGTGGGACGAGCCGGCCCCGCGCACTCGGCCCGTCTCGCCGCGGCCGGGCCCGTCTCGAAACCGCGCCCGCCGCACCCCGCGAGCGGGCCGCCTGCTGGGAGGTACGCACGGTGAACGGAACCGTTCTGGTGACCGGTGGCACCGGCACGCTCGGACGGGCCGTCGTCCGCCGGCTGCTCGACGACGGACGCCCGGTGCGGGTGCTGAGCCGGCGCCCCCGAGCCGAGGCCGACCGGATGCCGTACACCTGGGCGACCGGCGATCTGCGCACCGGCGAAGGACTCGACGCGGCCCTGGACGGGGTGACCGCGGTCATCCACTGCGCCACCGCCAACGGCCGCGGCGACGTCGAAGCCACCAGGCTGCTGACCGAGGCCGCCCAGCGGGCCGGCCGGCCGCACCTCGTCTACATCTCCATCGTCGGGATCGACCGGCTGCCGCTGGGCTACTACCGGGCCAAGCTGGCCGCCGAGCGGCTGATCGAGCACTCCGGACTCCCCTGGACCGTGCTCCGGGCCACCCAATTCCACGATCTGGTGGCGCGGATGACGTCGGCCCAGCGGCGGCTGCCCGTTGTTCTGACGGTCGCCGGGGTGCGGTTCCAGCCGGTCGACGTCCGCGAGGTCGCGGACCGGCTGGCGGAACTGGCCGCCGGACCGGCTGCCGGACGCGTGGCCGACATGGGCGGACCCGAGATCCGCGACGCCACCGATCTGGCCCGCAGCTGTCTCCGGGCCGCCGGCGTCCGGCGCCGCGTCGTCCCGCTGCGGCTGCCCGGCGCCCTCGTCGCGGGCCTGCGGAGAGGCGGCAACCTCGTTCCGGACCGGGCCGTCGGCCGGATCACGTTCGAGGAGTTCCTGGCCGGCCCGGCGACCGGTGCGACACGGCCCCCGCAGCAGGGGGTGACGGATCCCGAGAAGCCGGATTCCGAGTCCCCGGATCCCGAGAAGCCGGATTCCGGGGAGAAGAAGCCCGGGGAGGAGAAGCCCGAGCAGAAGAAGCCCGAGGAGTAGAGGGAGGAGAAGAGGAGCGGGAGCGGCGGACGGACGACCGGTGAGCGTGAGCCGGGCCGTGCCGTCGGCGGACGCGTCAGCCGATCGCGTCAGCCGATCTCGACCTCCGTGCCGGGCCGCAGCCCCCAGCGCGCCATCGCGCCGGCCTCCGTCTCCAGGACGTGCCGGGCGCGCAGCCGGGGGAGCCCGAGCCGGCCGGGCTTCATGGTGCGGACGGCTATGACCCGCAGCCGCCGGTCCAGGTAGGCGACGTCGATGGGGAACCGCATACGGAAGGTGTGCACCCCACTGGCCGGGGTGAGCAGCAGCGCCCCCTCGATGCCGTCGCGCCCGAGCAGACCGCGGGTGCGTGCCCGGTAGGACGTGGCGATCTCCACGGGAATGGCCGGACCCGGGGCCCGGGACCGGGACGACCCCTGACCCGCGGACGGCACCTCGCTCAGCGATGCCTCCCCAGCCCCGGGCGGCCCCGCGCTCCCGCCCCCCGTGCCGCCGATCCGTAACGTGCTCCTGCCGTCCCGCCAGCGGCCCATCCGTCCTCCTGCCTGCCGGACCCGGCGCACCGGGCCGTTCCTGTCGCGGTTCGTCCCGGTTCCCCGGAGCCACCCGCCTGCGTACCCGGCCGGTACCTGGGTCCCCAGGCGCTCGTACCCGGCCCGTGGCCCGTACCCGGCCCGTGGCTCGTACCCGGCTCCCGCCCGGAGTCACCCGTCCGCCTCTCCGGCGCTGTGCTTCGCCCGGAAACGGTGCACCGGCTCGCGGCGCCCGGCACGGCACCGCGAGCTTTCCGGCACACCGGACGAGCCGTCCCTGCCCGGGAGTGGCCCGGTCTGGGACTGATGGGACGGACGGGGCGGAAGTCAAGGCTCCCCTCCCACGTCTAACCCCTCTCCAAAAGTCGTCTCCGGACCCCGTCCCGAGTGGTCCCGGCCCAGCGTGACGGGCCTTCCGGGAGCCGCGGCGGAGACGTCCGACGCGCGCAGCGCGCCGTCACTCCCGTCATTGCCCCGACCACGCCCTATGAGCCGCTATGGTGGAAACCCCCCCTCGGGCCGGTCCGTATCCCCCCCCACGGACCGGCCCGCTTTCTTGCCCGGTGCGCCGGAGCCGCCCCACGGCGCCCGCCCCGGGGAAACTCCGGATCCCGGCCCCCGGGCCCGCCTCACCGGGATCTCGGCCACCCGGCGGCCAGCCACCCGGAGCGAGGCCCTGGATCCAGGCCACCCGCACCCGGCTCACCCGGATCCCGGCCCCCGGACCCCGGCTCACCCGGATCCCGCCCCCGGGACCCGCCCGGGCCTCAGCTCCGCGCGGCCCAGATGTTCACGCCCTCCGTGGACCGGGCGAAGGAGTCGATCTCCGTCAGCTCGTCCGCCGTGAGCGGCGGGCCGTCCAGCGCCGCGACATTGGCCTCCAGCTGCCGCACGCTCGACGCGCCGATGAGCGCCGAGGTCATCCGCTCGTCCCGCAGCACCCAGGCCAGGGCCAGCTGGGCGAGCGACTGTCCGCGCCGCTCGGCGATGGCGTGGAGCCCCCGCAGCCGCCGCACGACGTCGTCGCTCAGCAGTCCCGGGTCCAGGGACTTGCCCTGGGACGCCCGCGAGCCCTCCGGCACGCCGTCGAGGTACTTGTCCGTCAGCAGACCCTGCGCGAGCGGCGCGAAGGAGATGCATCCCATGCCCTCCGCCTCCAGGGTGTCGAGCAGCTCGTCGTCCTCGGTCCAGCGGTTGATCATGGAGTACGAGGGCTGGTGGATCAGCGGCCGTACGCCCATGTCGCGCAGGATCCGGGCCGCCTCCCGGGTCTGCTCCGCGCTGTAGGAGGAGACGCCGACGTACAGGGCCTTGCCCTGCTGCACGGCGGACGCGAGCGCGCCCATCGTCTCCTCCAGCGGGGTGTCCGGGTCGAAGCGGTGCGAGTAGAAGATGTCGACGTAGTCGACACCCATCCGCCGCAGCGAGGCGTCGAGCGAGGAGAGCAGGTACTTCCGGGAGCCCCACTCGCCGTACGGGCCGGGGTGCATGAGGTAGCCGGCCTTGGTGGAGAGGACCAGTTCGTCCCGGTAGGGGCGGAAATCCTGGGCGAAGATCTTGCCGAAGTTCAGCTCGGCCGAGCCGGGCGGGGGCCCGTAGTTGTTCGCCAGGTCGAAATGCGTCACCCCCAGGTCGAACGCGCGGCGCAGGATCGAGCGCTGCGACTGCAGGGTGCGGTCGTCGCCGAAGTTGTGCCACAGCCCGAGGGAGATCGCGGGCAGCTTGAGGCCACTGTGGCCCGTGCGCCGGTACCGCATCGTGTCGTAGCGCTCATCGGCGGCGAGGAAAGGGGAGGTGTCTGTCACACCGCCCTCCCTATCACGGGGTTCCGCCCCGGCCGGGTTGGTGGCGGAGGCCGAGCGCGCAGTAGGCTGCTGGCTTCGGGGCCGCCATGTCACGGAGGGGCTGAAGAAGGCGATGCTGCGTTTGTCCGGGGGCCGCTCCCCGTATCCGCGGGTGGTACGTGACCTGGCCTACAGGCTCTACGCACGCCGGGTGGAAGGCCGCCTCGACCACGATCAGGTGCCCAAGCACATCGGTGTCATTCTCGACGGCAACCGGCGGTGGGCACGCGCCTCCGGCGGTACCGCCGAGCAGGGCCACCAGGCCGGGGCCGAGAAGATCAAGGAGCTGCTCGGCTGGTGCGCCGAGACGGACGTCGAGGTCGTCACCCTGTGGCTGCTGTCGACGGACAACCTCGACCGGCCCGAGGAGGAGCTCGTCCCGCTGCTCGGCATCATCGAGGACGCGGTCCGCGACCTCGGGGCCGACGGTCGCTGGCGGGTCAGCCATGTCGGCGCGCCCGATCTGCTGCCCCCGCGCACCCAGGCCGTCCTCAAGGAGGCCGAGCAGGCGACCAGCGGTGTCGACGGCATCGTGGTGAACGTGGCCGTTGGCTACGGCGGCCGTCAGGAGATCGCGGACGCGGTGCGCTCGCTGCTCCTGGAGCAGGCCGGGCGCGGCAAGTCGATCCAGGAGGTCGCCGAGGTCCTCGACGTCGAGCACATCGCCGAGCACCTCTACACGCGCGGCCAGCCCGACCCCGACCTGGTGATCCGTACCAGCGGTGAGCAGCGGCTGTCGGGCTTCATGCTCTGGCAGAGCGCCCACTCCGAGTACTACTTCTGCGAAGTCTTCTGGCCCGCCTTCCGCAAGGTGGACTTCCTGCGGGCGCTGCGCGACTACGCGGCCCGCCACCGGCGCTACGGAGGCTGACGCCCGGCCGGCCGCGGCACGCACCGCGGCCGGCACCCGGCCGGCTCTCCGTGCCGCGGCCCGTCAGGCCCCGCCACTCACCCGGTCGGCCCTCGTGCCACGGCCCGTCAGGCCCCGCCACTCACCCGGCTGGCCCTCGTGCCACGGCCCGCCCGGCCCGGGCACCCGGCCGATCTCAGCGGCCGTCCGAGCCGCCGGCTCTCCGCCGTCGTCCGCGCTGCCCGGTCTGCGGGCGAACGCCACCCCGGGGCCGGGACCGTCACTGCCCCCCCGGCCGTCACCGCGACCTGACCGTCACCGCCCCCGGCCGCCGTCGCGCCCGGCCGGCCCGGGACGAGCACTCCACCCCTCGCACCGGAGCACGCCCAGGGGCGTGGGTGACCCCGCGTTGCTCCGGCCGGGGTATTGGAGGAACCCCTCTGTCGTATGAGCCGCGCGGCCGTGCGCAGTGGCCCGTTCGGACCACGTTCGGGCCGGCCCGGCGTGGCGTCGAGCGGCCCGGCCGGGACCGGCGGTGGCCGATTGAGACCGGTGCGGCGGCCCCGTTCCCGTCCGCCGTGCACCGGAACCCGGTGGGACGTTCCGTACGGTGAGCCGCGTATCGCCGCAAGTTGGACGGCGCTGTTGCCCAACGTTCACCGTCGCGCCGTCATATGCCATGGCATGGCGGCGCACGTTCGAGGGAATATCTCAGTCACGTCGACGCCCGGTCCACGGGCGTCCGGCACCAGCGGGTGGCATGGGGTCGCCCGCCCGGGAGGCCCTTTGCACACGGACGACCGTGCGGTTCGCTCGGCAGGAGCCGACGAGCCGCGGACGGACATCGTGAGGGGCCGGCGCTCGGCCCGTGCATCACGGCCCGAGCCCGGTCCATTCCCCGGCGACGCCGTCGCACCCCGACCTCATCCGAGGGGGTTCGTCCACCCGTGGTGACCAGTAACAAGCGCCGCGCGCACGACCGGCGCACCTACGTCATCGACACCAGCGTCCTGCTGGCAGACCCGTCGGCCATGAGCCGCTTCGACGAGCACGAGGTCGTGCTTCCCGTCGTCGTGGTCACGGAGTTGGAGGCCAAGCGACACCATCCGGAGCTCGGCTACTTCGCCCGGCAGGCCCTCCGCCTGCTCGATGAATACCGGGTGACCTACGGACGCCTCGACGCGCCGATCCCGATCGGGGAGCTGGGCGGCACGCTCAGGGTCGAGCTCAACCACTCCGACCCGGGCGTTCTGCCGGCCGGTTTCCGGCTGGGGGACAACGATTCGCGGATCCTGGCGGTGGCCAGAAACCTTCAGGCCGAGGGGTACGACGTGACCGTCGTGTCCAAGGACCTGCCGCTGCGGATCAAGGCGTCGTCGGTGGGTCTGCTCGCCGAGGAGTACCGCGCCGAACTCGCCATCACCGACTCCGGCTGGACCGGCATGGCGGAGCTGGCCGTCAGTGCGGAGGAGGTGGACGAGCTCTTCGCGGCGGACAGTGTTCATGTGGCGCAGGCGCAGGAGCTGCCGGTCCACACCGGGCTGGTGCTCCAGTCCGAGCGTGGCAAGGCGCTGGGCCGGGTCACCGCCGACGGCCGGGTCCGGCTGGTGCGCGGCGACCGCGAGGCGTTCGGCATCCACGGCCGCTCCGCCGAGCAGCGGATCGCCCTGGACCTGCTGCTCGACCAGGAGGTCGGGATCGTCTCCATGGGCGGCCGGGCAGGCACCGGCAAGTCCGCGCTCGCGCTGTGCGCCGGTCTGGAGGCGGTGCTGGAACGCCGGCAGCACCAGAAGGTGATGGTCTTCCGGCCGCTGTACGCGGTGGGCGGGCAGGACCTGGGCTATCTGCCGGGCAGCGAGGCGGAGAAGATGAGCCCGTGGGCGCAGGCCGTCTTCGACACGCTGTCCGCGGTGACGTCGCGCGACGTCATCGAGGAAGTGGTCGGCCGCGGCATGCTCGAGGTGCTGCCGCTGACCCACATCCGCGGGCGGTCGCTGCACGACGCCTTCGTCATCGTCGACGAGGCGCAGTCGCTGGAACGGAACGTCCTGCTGACCGTGCTGTCCCGGGTCGGGGCCAACTCGCGGGTGGTGCTCACCCATGACGTGGCGCAGCGCGACAACCTGCGGGTCGGGCGGTACGACGGGGTCGTCGCGGTCGTCGAGAAGCTGAAGGGCCATCCGCTCTTCGCGCACGTCACACTGAACCGCTCGGAGCGCTCCCCGATTGCGGCACTGGTGACCGAAATGCTGGAGGAAGCCCGCATCTGAGATGGATACGAACCCGTTCGACGGGTTCGTAGAGCTCCGTACAGTTCATACCGGGACGCCGCGCGGCAAAGCGAAGAAGCTTAGCCGCGCGGCGTTTTCACGCGCGGGTGTTTCCGAAAAGCCGCAGGCCCAAACGGGATGTGAGCTTTAACACGCAACGCGGAATTGCCTCGAGGCGTCGGCGTCGGGCAGAGTCTGGGTCCTGTCAGGCCCCGCATACGGCACACCGGCACCCCCAGCGGTGCTGCACCACAAAACTCAACAGGCGTTCGCCGTATGCCGCCCGAGCACCACGCGGAACTCCCGAGGGAGTTCGCACCGGGCCAGTGCCTCCCGTGACCAGTCGGACCCGGTATCACCGGGACCGGAACAAGGGGAGGCCAGCGCCAGGGGCACGATTGCGTCCGCGAGGTCACCTAAGCGGGCGACGCTGGAAGGAAACCGTGTGAGCCGGATTTCGGTCCGGGGATTCGCAGTGGCTTCGGCCACCGCAGTCACCACCGTCGGCGCTGTCGTCGGTGTTGCCTCGGGTAGCACGCCGGGTTCGACCACCGAGCCCGCCGAGGCGACAGCTGCTGATGCGACGCTCCTCGCAGACATATCCGCCGGGAACCAGACCCAGGCGCAGACCGCGTCGCTGACGCAGCAGGCGGACGCCCAGTCCACCGCGGCGGACGCGGCAGCGAAGAAGTCCGCGGAGGAAGCGGCCCGCAAGCAGGCGGCCAAGGACGCGGCGGACAAGAAGGCCGAAGCGGACCGGAAGGCGGCCGAAGCCAAGGCGGAGGCCAAGGCCAAGGAGCGCGAGAAGGCCGCCAGTGTGGCCAGCCGCTCCACCCGCGACTCCGGTGACTTCCCTGTCCAGGCGTCGTACACGGTCGCCCAGGTGCAGGCCATGGCGCGGCAGATGATGCCGGCCGACCAGTTCCAGTGCTTCAGCAACATCGTGGACCACGAGTCCACCTGGAACTACCAGGCGACCAACGCCGGCTCCGGTGCGTACGGTCTCGTTCAGGCGCTTCCCGGTTCCAAGATGGCGTCCGCCGGCGCCGACTGGAAGACCAACCCCGCCACGCAGATCAAGTGGGGTCTGAACTACATGAACGAGCGCTACGACAGCCCCTGCGGTGCCTGGGACTTCTGGCAGGCCAACAGCTGGTACTAGCCCCTCCGGCCCGGGTTCCGGGCCACCGAGGCGAAGACACCCGCGAAGCCCCCGTCCACAAGGTCGGGGGCTTCGTCGTGTCCGGGGTACCGTCTTCAGGACAACGACGCGGGGAGAGGGGGCGGAAGGGACATGTCCACATTGCCGCAATGGGTGGGCGGTCTGGGGTCCAGGCTGCACGGCTTCACCGCGTGGCTGGACGACCGGCGGCGCGCGGCGGCGGCCGCCGCCGAAGAGCACGAGGGCGGCCCGGCGGGCCCGCCCGAGGACGCCGACCGGGAGCCCGACCACGTCCCCGCCCCTCCCGCCTACGCTCCGGCGGTCGCCGCGAAGCCCGATCCGGTCGCCGCGGTCCCCTGGGGCGTGCGGGTGGCCGCGGAGGCCGGCTGGCGACTGCTCGTCCTCGCGGGCACGCTCTTCGTGCTGATGCGCGTCATCAGCGCCGTCCAGCTGGTGGTGCTGTCCTTCGTGGCGGCCCTGCTGATCACCGCCCTGCTCCAGCCCACTGTGGGCCGGCTCCGAAGAGTGGGCCTGCCGCGCGGGCTCGCCACCACCCTCACCTTCATCACCGGCTTCGTCATCATGGGCCTGGTCGGCTGGTTCGTGGTGTGGCAGGTGATGGACAACATCGACAACCTCTCGCTGCGCGTGCAGGACGGCATCGACGAGCTCCAGAAGTGGCTGCTGCAGAGCCCGTTCCACGTCACCGAGGCGCAGATCAAGGACATCGCCCAGAGTCTGCGGGACGCGGTCGGGTCCAACACCGAGGAGATCACCTCCGCCGGGCTCGAGGGCGTCACCGTCATCCTGGAGTTCCTGACGGGCATCCTGCTGGCGATGTTCAGCACGCTGTTCCTGCTGCACGACGGCCCCAAGATCTGGAACTGGCTGCTGAAGCTGGTGCCGAGCGCGGCCCGGGAAGGCGTCGCCGGCGCCGGCCCGCGCGCCTGGCGCACGCTCACCGCCTACGTCCGCGGGACGGTCATAGTGGCGATGATCGACGCGATCTTCATCGGGCTCGGCATCTGGTTCCTCGATGTGCCGATGGCCGTGCCGCTCGCGGTCTTCATCTTCCTCTTCGCGTTCGTCCCGCTGGTCGGGGCCGTGGTCTCGGGTGCGCTCGCGGTCATCGTCGGGCTGGTCACCCAGGGCGTCTTCACCGGGCTGATGGTGCTCGTGGTGGTGCTCGCGGTGCAGCAGATCGAGGGCCATGTGCTGCAGCCGTTCATCCTGGGGCGCGCGGTCCGGGTGCACCCGCTGGCCGTGGTGCTCTCGGTCGCCGCGGGCTCGCTGGTCGCCGGAGTGGGCGGTGCGGTCGTTGCGGTGCCGCTGGTGGCCGTGACCAACACCGTCGTCGGCTATCTGCGCAAGTTCTCGCAGGAGCAGGCGCTGCGGGTCGTCCCGGTGCCCGCGCCGGTCGCGGTGGGGACGGCCGTTCCCACCGCGCAGCCGGTGGCACCGCCCGAAGAGACACCGCGCGTCTGATCCCTGGCGTCCGGCTCCGGCCCGATCCGGACGGCGGACCTCGGGGGCGTGCGTGTGCCGTCACGCGGCACCGTAGCTGTGCCGGTGGCCCGTCCGATCGCGGACGGGCAGCCGGTGTATCCGCTCGGGGGTCATCCGCTCGTGCCATCGGTGCATCCGCTCGGGCCCGTTCTGTACCGGGCGGGCGCGTGCTCCGTCCGGGCATACGCATGAGGGCCACGCGGTAACCGCGTGGCCCTCATTGCGAAGGGGGAGAAGCTCAGCCCTCCAGCACGGCCTCGGCGTCGAGGGTCGCGCCGACGGCCTGGAGCACCGAGGCGATCTTGAACGCCTCCTGGATCGTCTCGCGGTCCACACCGGCCTTGCGGAGCACCTGCTCGTGCGAGTCCAGGCACATGCCGCAGCCGTTGATCGCGGAGACCGCCAGCGACCACAGCTCGAAGTCGACCTTCTCCACGCCCGGGTTGCCGATGACGTTCATCCGCAGGCCCGCGCGCAGGTTGCCGTACTCCGGGTCCGACAGCAGGTGCCGGGTCCGGTAGTAGACGTTGTTCATCGCCATGATGGCGGCGGCCGACTTGGCCGCGGTGTACGCCTCGGGCTTCAGGTTGGCCTTGGCCTCCGGCTCCAGCTCCTTCAGCACGCGCGGCGAGCGGGTGGCGATCGCGCAGGCGAGCACCGTGCCCCACAGCTGCTGCTGCGGCAGGTCGGAGTTGCCGATGACCGAACCGAGGTTCAGCTTCAGGTCCTTGGCGTAGTCCGGAACAGCGGACTTCAGCTCGTCGAGGGCCATGTCAGATCACTCTCCGGACAGGAGCGCGACCGGGTCGAGGGTGTCCTCGCCCTGGCTCCAGTTGCAGGGGCACAGCTCGTCGGTCTGCAGGGCGTCGAGGACCCGCAGGACCTCCTTGGGGTTACGGCCGACCGAGCCGGCGGTCACCATGGTGAACTGGATCTCGTTGTTCTGGTCCACGATGAACACGGCACGCTGCGCGAAGCCGTCCTCGCCCTCGACGCCGAGCTCGCGCATCAGGTCGTGCTTGGAGTCGGCCAGCATCGGGAAGGGCAGGTCACGCAGGTCGTCGTGGTCCTTGCGCCAGGCGTGGTGCACGAACTCGGAGTCGCCGGAGACGCCGAGGATCTGGGCGTCGCGGTCCGCGAACTCGTCGTTCAGCTTGCCGAACGCGGCGATCTCGGTCGGGCAGACGAAGGTGAAGTCCTTCGGCCAGAAGAAGACGACGCGCCACTTGCCCTCGTAGGACTTGTGGTTGATCTGCTCGAACTCCTTGCCGCTCTCGAGCGAAACGCAAGCGGTCAGGTCGTATGCGGGGAACTTGTCACCGACAGTGAGCACGCGCTCTCCTTGCAGCATGGAACGTCCCTTTTGGGGCTGTTCCTTGGGGGTTGGACGGGCTTCACCTAACCACAGGCGCCATTGATCGCGGAAATCGGTAAACTGGTTGATGTTGATCGGAGGTGGTTATCAGTGACCGTCGGAAGAAGCCTTGGCCGGAACGGAGCCCGGCAGCCCAGCCTGGCGCAGCTCCGCGCCTTCGTCGCCGTCGCCGAGCATCTGCACTTCCGGGACGCCGCGGCCGACATCGGGATGAGCCAGCCCGCGCTCTCCGGTGCGGTCTCGGCCCTGGAGGAGACGCTCGGTGTGCAGCTCCTGGAGCGTACGACCCGCAAGGTGCTGCTCAGTCCGGCGGGGGAGCGGCTGGCGGGGCGCGCCCGGGCCGTGCTGGAGGCGGTCGGCGCGCTCCTGGAGGAGGCGGACGCGGTGCGGGCCCCGTTCACGGGTGTGCTGCGGCTCGGGGTGATCCCGACCGTCGCACCGTACCTGCTGCCGACGGTGCTGCGCACGGTCCACGAGCGCTACCCCGACCTGGACCTCCAGGTGCACGAGGAGCAGACCTCCTCGCTGCTGGACGGGCTGGCGCAGGGGCGGCTCGACCTGCTGCTGCTCGCCGTCCCGCTCGGCGCGCCGGGGGTGACCGAACTCCCGCTCTTCGACGAGGACTTCGTGCTCGTCACCCCCCGCGACCACTGGCTGGGCGGGCGCGGTGACATTCCGCGCGAGGCGCTGCGCGAGCTGGATCTGCTGCTCCTGGACGAGGGGCACTGCCTGCGGGATCAGGCCCTCGACATCTGCCGCGAGGCCGGCCGGGAGGACGGCGCCCCGGTCACCACCAGCGCGGCGGGGCTGTCGACGCTGGTGCAGCTGGTCGCGGGCGGCCTCGGGGTGACGCTGCTGCCGCGCACGGCGCTCCAGGTGGAGACCGAGCGCAACGACCAGCTCTCGACCGGCTGCTTCGCGGAACCGGCCCCGGCACGCCGGATCGCGCTGGCGATGCGGTCGGGCGCGGCGCGGCAGGAGGAGTTCGAGGAACTGGCGAAGGAGCTGCGCTCGGCGGTGCGCTCGCTGCCGGTACGGGTGCACTGAAACCGCCCGCGCCCGGGAGCCGGGCGGCCCGCCGGACTGCCCGGGACGGGCCCCCGGCTCAGTCGGCGGTGCCGGCCTCCACGACCCACTCGGCTTGCAGCTCGCTCACCGAGGCGATCATGTCGAAGTCGCCGTCGTAGTGCAGGACCGTGGCCCGATGCCGCTCGGCGGTTGCCGCGATGAGGACGTCGGCCAGTGACAGCGCCCGGTGAAAGCCGGCGTTCAGGGCCAGGGCCTGGATCTCGAGTGCCCGCTCGAACTCCTCGTCATTGCAGGGCAGATGGTCGAAGCCGCGAAGCAGGGTACGCAGTCGCAGCGCCTCGGGCTTTCCGCGCGCCGAGTACAGCACCTCGTACTCGGTCGGGGCGCACACCGCGAGGAGCCCATCGTGGTCCAGTGCATCCAGCCGCGCCCGCACCGTCGGCTTGCCCCGGCGGGCCAGTGCGGACTTGTCGATGAGGTAGCGCCCCTTCACGCC
Source organism: Streptomyces sp. bgisy100 (assembly GCF_057709105.1). Classification (NCBI taxonomy): domain Bacteria; kingdom Bacillati; phylum Actinomycetota; class Actinomycetes; order Kitasatosporales; family Streptomycetaceae; genus Streptomyces; species Streptomyces sp. bgisy100. Next base: position 124,300 of record NZ_JBYITE010000012.1, on the reverse strand, counting down.
GCCGAGGCCCCGCCGTCACGCTTCAGCGAGCCGTCCGGATTCCGCGGCCCCGTCTGCGAGCGGATCTCCGCGAACGTGTCCTCGAACTCACCCTCGTCAATGGCATCGAACAACTCCCGGCGCAGCCGCAGCCTCACCCCCTCCTCCATGGCCGCCCGCACTGCGGCGGCCTTCGTCTTCACCCCGTACACCCGCATCGCCTGCTCGACGATCTCCTCGTCCAGATCGATCACAGTCCTGGCCATCAGTTATCCCTCCATAGCCCGACGACACAGCAACGATATCAATTCAAGCCTAGGAATGACATCGGAACCAGGGGTGCCGCGCAGGGGCGTATGGGGATCGTTGTGCCGCTGATCGAGAACCTGGTGCATCTGCGTACCCCGCGCGGGCGCTCGTCGGCCGGGGTGCCCGCACGGGTCGTCCGTCCGCTGGCCGCCCGCCTCAGTCCGTGCCGCGCCGCCGTCGGATGCGGTAGCCGGTGACTGCTCCGGCCAGGGCGATCAGGATGCAGACGGCGGTGCCCACCGCCATGGTCCGGCCCGGACCGGCTTCGTCGGTGGTCCCGTCCGCGCGGTGTCCCGCCTCCTCCGCTCCGGTGCCCTGCTCCCGGGCCCCGGTGATGCGGACGCGGATGGCCTCGGTGTTGTTCTCCTGATTCCGGTCGCGCTCCCCGAAACCGTGCTTCAGGACCGTCGTCACCCGGCCCGCCGCGCCCGGCGCCGCACGGTCCAGCCGGAATCGCACCTTCAGGGTTGCCGTCTCCCCGGGGTCCAGACTCCCGGCCGAGCAGGTGTAGCGCCGCTCGCCGGACCGCCAGGGGCCGCAGGCCCAGGGCTCGTACTCCATGTCCCCCTCCGGATCCAGCGAGGGCTTCGCCGGTGCCATCAGGGTGGTGCCCTCGGGCGGGGTGATGCGGTAGTCGAGGTGGCGGTGGTCGATGCGGCCGGGGCCGCTGTTGCGCAGGCCCACGTCGAGTCCGACGATGTCGCCGGTCCGGCCGCTCAGTTCACCGCCCACCGCGCGGACTTCGACCCGTTGATCGGTGTCGATGGCCACATGGCCGCCCGCCGCTGAGAACCCCTTGTTCTCCGTCGGCCTCAGCCCCAGCTCGGGACCGCTGCCGCGGACGGTGGGAGGCTCGCCCGCCTGGGAGTCGAGCGGGGAGTCGGCGTCCTGTCCCGGTACGAAGGCCCGGAAGCTCACCGAGCCCCTGGTCAGCGACGGTCCGCCGTCCGCGAGGATGGGCGCGGTGAAGGCGACCGCGCGGCCCGGCTCGACCGGTGTGTCGAAGGTGCAGTGCGCGACGGACTGACCGGTGGGCGTGTAGCGGCAGTTGCGGTACGTGCGCACCAGGGTGATCCGCGGGTCCGCGATCACCGACACCGTGAAGCGGGGGGCGGTGACCGGCCCGTGGTTCAGCACCCCGGCGCCCCGGATCTCGACGGGCCGGCCCGCCGGTGCGTCCTCGATGGTGAGCTTCCTGCTCCACAGCTGCGCCGAGCCGGCGGTCATCTCGGTCCCGGCCTCGGCCCGCCGGCCGTCCGGGCCGGTGGCGGAGAAGCGGACGGTGCCGTGGGCACCCGGCTCGGCGGACTTGTCCGCCCCGAGGACGACGAGGTCGGTGAGGGCGTGGCGATGGTCGGACGAGGTGAGACGGCAGGTGAAGCGGTACCCGGCCCCCTGCTTGCACACCCGCTTCGCGGAGAGCCGCACCTTCCCGCGCACCTCGGAGGCGTCCACGGTGAGCGTGATGCCCCGGACCGGAGTGTCCCCGGCGTCGACCGTGACCGGCAGCGTCGCCCGGGTCGGATCGGAGGACTGGGTGAAGTACGTCCGGGGCGCCTCGATGCTCAGCCCTCCGCCGTCCTCCGCCGACGCGCCCGGGGTCGCTGATGTGCCTGAGGCCGCCGCCGCGCCCGAGGCCGCCGACCCGCCCGGGGCCGCCGCCCCGCCCGGGGCCGCCGACGCGGCCGGTCCGGGCAGCAGCAGGGCCACGGCCACTGCGGCCAGGCCAACGGGCAGGAGCGCCCCCGTGATGCGACTCATCCCCATGACGATGCGGGGGCGCGGACACGAAGCGATCACAGTGACGTCCCGTGTCCGCCACAGGCCCCGCGTGCCACACGCTGACGCGCTGCGCCCCATGCCGCAAGGCCGCGGGCTGTCAGGCCTACCCCGGTCCGCCGCGAGCTGTCAGCTCTGCCCCGGTCCACCGGGCGCCGGCCGGTCCGGCTCCGGCCCGTCCGGCCCCCCTCCGGCGTCCCGCCCCCCGTCTTCACGACCGGCCCCCGGCGTCCGTCCGCGCCCCGATGCCCGCTCTCGGCCCGGTGCCCGCTCTCGGCCCGGTTCCGGCCCCGGCGCCGGTCCGCCCGGCCCGGCATCCCCCGCGGCGGGGGCCTTCGGCGGGCGGCCGCGGCGCGGAATCGGTCCGGCCGCCCGCGGCAGCCGCCCCGCCTCCGCCAGTGCCTTCCGCAGCAGGAACTCGATCTGCGCGTTGGCGCTGCGCAGCTCGGACTCCGCCCAGCGGGTGATTGCGTCGTGCACCGCCGGGTCCAGCCGCAGCAGCACCTGCTTGCGCTGCTGCGGCTTGCGCTGCGGGTCCCGGCCCCGCCGAGGGGGGTGGGGCGAGTCGTCCGTCACTGGTAGAGCGTGCCCGTGTTGAGGACCGGCTGCGGGGACCGGTCGCCGCAGAGCACCACCATCAGATTGCTGACCATCGCCGCCTTGCGCTCCTCGTCCAGCTCCACGATGTCCTCCTCGGTGATCCGGGCCAGCGCCGCCTCCACCATGCCGACGGCGCCGTCCACGATCTGCCGCCGCGCCGCCACGACCGCGCCGGCCTGCTGCCGCTGGAGCATCGCGGAGGCGATCTCCGGGGCGTACGCGAGGTGGGTGAAGCGCGACTCGACGATCTGCACGCCGGCCGCGGTGACCCGGACGGCGAGCTCGGCGGCGAGCTTCTCGGTGATCTCCTCGGCGTTGCCGCGCAGGGACAGGTCGTCCTCGTCGTGGGCGTCGTACGGGTACTCGATGGCGATGTGCCGGACCGCGGCCTCGGTCTGGGTGGCGACGAACTCCAGGAAGTCGTCCACCTCGAAGACCGCCTGCGCGGTGTCCCGCACCTGCCAGACCACGACGGCCGCCAGCTCGATCGGGTTGCCGTACGCGTCGTTGACCTTGAGTACGGCCGTCTCGTGGTTGCGCACCCGGGTGGAGATCTTCTCCCGGGTGGTGAGCGGGTTCACCCAGCGCAGCCCCTCGGTGCGGATGGTGCCCACGTACCGGCCGAAGAACTGGACCACCCGGGCCTCGCCCGGCGCGACCGTGTTCAGCCCGCACATCGCGAAGAACGCCCCGATGGCGACCAGGATGCCGAGGATGATCAGCGGCACGCCCAGCGCGCTGCCGTCGTTCGACAGCGCCGCCCCGCCGACGATCATGCCGACGCCCGCGATGAGCCCCAGGAGGCCGAGGAGCAGGGCGAGCCCGCCGCCGATGTCCCGCGCCGGTACCTCACGGACCTGTGGCCTGGGCAGCTCGGGCGCGTCGGCGGCGGCCGGTGTGGTGTCGGACATGGGGTCCCCCGTTCGATCCGGGCGAGGGCCGTGCGCCCTCACCGTTCTATCAAAGTGATAGCACATTAACGCCCGACGCAACCAAGTGGAGCTCTGGGATGTCTTTTCTTTGCCAGAGGTGCTGATTGTCACGTCCGGAATGGCCTTGATCGATGCGCCTTTGGTGTCAGATGCGGTGTTAGCGTCTGGGACCGGTGATTTGCCGGGGGTAGGCCCCGGGCCCCGGTCGCGGGGCAAACGAAACGGGAGCTGCGAGAGATGGGCCGAGCCGAAGCGAGACGCGCGCAGAGTCGCGGGTCGCGCCGCGCCAACGGGAAGAGCGGCATACGCCGCTTCTTCACCTGGAGGAAGCTGCTCGGCAGCTTCCTGGCGGTGTGCACCCTCGGGATAGGCGCCTTCGTCGCGCTGTACCTGCTCGTTGAGATACCCAATGCCAACGCGCAGGCGAAGCTCCAGAGCAACACCTACAAGTACGCCGACGGCACCCTCATCGCCCGGACCGGCAAGCTCAACCGGGTGACCGTGCCGCTCTCCAAGGTGCCCAAGGACGTTCAGCACGCCTTCGTCGCGGCGGAGAACAAGTCGTTCTACACGGACCAGGGCGTCGACCTGAAGGGCACCGCCCGCGGACTGGTCAACACCGTCACCGGCCAGGGCAAGCAGGGTGGCTCCACGATCACCCAGCAGTTCGTGAAGAACTACTTCCTCGGCCAGGAGCAGACGGTCACCCGGAAGGCCAAGGAGCTGATCATCTCGCTCAAGGTCGACCAGACGATGACCAAGCCGAACATCCTCGCCGGCTACATGAACACCAGCTACTACGGGCGGGGTGCGTACGGCATCCAGGCCGCGGCCCGCGCGTACTACAACGTGGACGCCGAGGACCTCACTCCCCAGCAGGGCGCCTACCTCGCGGCGCTCCTCCAGGCCCCCAGCCAGTACGACTGGTCCGCTGCCTCGGAGACCTCGCGCAAGCTGGTGCTCCAGCGCTGGAACTACGTGCTGAACAACATGGTCGAGATGAAGTGGCTCGACTCCGGCAAGCGCTCCGGGATGAAGTTCCCCAAGCCGATCGCGCCCCGTCCGGCCCCGAACCAGAAGGGCCAGACCGGATACCTCGTCAAGGCCGCCAACCAGGAGCTGATGAGGGCCGGCGTCAGCGAGCAGCGGATCGCCGCCGGCGGCTGGAACATCACCCTCGGCGTCGAGAAGGGCAAGCAGAAGGCGCTGGAGAAGGCCGTCCAGCGCAAGCTCACCAGCCGTCTGGACCCGAAGGAGCGGAAGATCGACTCCCATGTCCAGGCCGGTGCCGTCTCGGTGAACCCGAAGACGGGCATGGTCGCCGCCCTCTACGGCGGCAAGGACTACGCCCAGCACGAGACGAGCAACGCCACGCGGGCCGACTACCAGCCCGCGTCCACCTTCAAGCCGCTCATCCTGGCCTCCGCGCTGGAGAACGACTCCACGACCCAGGACAGCGTGCCGATCAACGCCGACACCGTCTACGACGGCACCACCAAGCGGCCCGTGGAGGGCAGCGACGTCGCCTTCGCCCCGCCGAACGAGGACGACAAGAGCTACGGCCCCGTCACGGTGCAGCGGGCCATGAACAAGTCGGTCAACTCCGTCTTCGCGCAGATGGCCGTGGACGTGGGTCTGGACAAGGTCAAGCAGACCGCCGTCGACCTCGGCATGGACGGGGAGGCGGGCGGCTTCGACACCAAGCCGGCGATGTCGCTCGGCGTGATGGGCGCCAGCCCGATGAACATGGCCGGGGTCTACGCCACCCTCGACAACCACGGCAAGAAGGTCACCCCGCGCGTGGTGAAGTCCGCCGAGCGCGGCGAGGAGAAGGTGGAGCTGCCCGACCCGATCGGCGAGCAGGTGGTGGAGCGCACCACCGCGGACACCGTCACCTCCGTGCTCACCGGTGTGGTGGACGACGGCACGGGTTTCGCGGTGCGCAGCGACGGCCTGGACGTCGCGGGCAAGACGGGCACCTCGGACGACAACAAGTCCGCCTGGTTCTCCGGCTACACCCCGAAGCTGGCCACCTCGATCGGCCTGTTCGGTGAGGACAACGAGAACGGCGGCAAGCAGGTCACCCTCAGGGGCGCGGCCGGTGGGGAACGCGTCAACGGCGGTGGCTTCCCGGCCGAGATCTGGGCGGCCTACACCCAGGACGCGCTGAACGGCTCGTCGGGCGAGTTCGACCTGGAGACCGACCAGGGCGCCGCGGTGGCGCCCACCCCGGTGCCGACCCCGACGAAGTCCACCCCGGACCCGGATCCGACCCCGTCGAAGACGAAGAAGTCGGAGTCCCCAAGTGCGAGCCCGTCGGAGTCGGAGTCCACACCGGAGCCGACCCCGTCCAAGCCGTCCGACTCGCCGACGGTGTCCCCGCCGGCGGAGCCGGACGACCCCCGGCCGTCGACGGAACCGGGCGGCGGCGACGACCCGCAGTTGCTGCCACCCCAGAACTGACACCCGGTCGACAGCGGGTACACGAAGCGCCCGGACCCCACGTGGGTCCTGGCGCTTCCCGTTGCGCGAGGGGCCGTCAGCGCTCTCCGGGCGGGGACGGGGAGCCGGGTCAGCCGCCGTTGACCTCCTTGGCGACTCGGTCGCCGAGGTTCTTGTCGACATTGCGCCAGTACTGGATCGCGCGGTCGAGGATCGGCCGGCTCACGCCCTTGAGCAGGTGCCCGGAGATGTTCGCGACCAGACGGTCGCGCTGCGCGTCGTCCAGCACCTCGCGCACCTGGATGCCGGCCTGGCCGAAGTCGTCGTCCTCGCGGTGCAGCGAGTACGCCTCGCGCACCATCTCGCCCGCGGCCTGCCAGCCCGCCGGGTCGCCGTACCGGACGGAGTCGGCCGCGGGGCCGCCGTAGGAGTTCGGGGCGTAGACCGCGCCGACCCGGTTGGGCTCGTACCGCATCGGCCCGTCCTTGGCGTAGGAGTGGACCGGGACGTGCGGCCGGTTCGGCGGCAGCTGCGCGTAGTTGGGGCCGATCCGGTACCGGTGGGTGTCCGCGTAGGAGAAGATCCGGCCGAGCAGCATCTTGTCCGGCGAGACGCTGACGCCGGGCACCAGATTGGACGGTTCGAAGGCGGCCTGCTCGATGTGGACGAAGAAGTCCTCGGGGTTCCGGTTCAGCGTCATCCGGCCGACCTCGATCAGCGGGTAGTCGCCGTGCGGCCACACCTTGGTCAGGTCGAACGGGTTGAACCGGTAGCCCGGCGCGTCCTCGAACGGCATCACCTGGACGTACATCGTCCAGGACGGGGCGTCGCCCGCGGCGATGGAGTCGTAGAGGTCGCGGCGGTGGGCGTCCCCGTCCTCGCCGGCCATCGCGTCGGCCTCGTCCTGGGTGAGGAAGCCGATGCCCTGGTCGGTCTTGAGGTGGTATTTGATCCAGAACCGCTCCCCGCCGCCGTTGACCCACATGTAGGTGTGCGAGCCGTAGCCGTTCATGTGGCGCCAGGTCCTCGGGATGCCGCGGTCGCCCATCAGCCAGGTGACCATGTGCGCGGACTCGGGGGAGAGGGTCCAGAAGTCCCACTGCATGTCGTGGTCGCGGACCGCGCTGTCCGGGCGGCGCTTCTGCGAGCGGATGAAGTCCTGGAACTTCATCGGGTCGCGGACGAAGAAGATCGGCGTGTTGTTGCCGACCAGGTCGTAGTTGCCCTCGTCGGTGTAGAACTTCAGTGCGAAGCCGCGGGGGTCGCGCCAGGTGTCCGGGCTGCCCTGCTCGCCCGCCACGGTCGAGAAGCGGGCCAGCATCTCGGTCCGCTTGCCCGGCTGGAAGAGGTCGGCCTTGGTGAACTGGCTGACGTCGTTGGTGACTTCGAAGACGCCGTAGGCCCCGCCGCCCTTGGCGTGCACCACCCGCTCGGGCACCCGCTCGCGGTTGAACTGGGCCATCTTCTCGATCAGATAGTGGTCGTGGAGCAGGATGGGGCCGGTGTCGCCGACGGTGAGCGAGTGCTCGTCGCTCTCCACCGGGATGCCGGTGTTGTTGGTGGTGTGCGGGACCTTCTTCGGGGACTGGCTCATGGAACGCCTCGCAGTGCCGTGGGTGACGATTTATTCCGGAATGTCCGGAGTGCAGTCAACTCTGCCGACGGCCTGTCGGCAACCACGCGGGTCCCCGGCGTGCCCCCGCCGAAACCCGTGAACAGGGCATCGCGGAATGCCGTCCGCCCCCTCCGCGTTCCCGCGCGTCCCGGGGCCGCGCCCCGGGCATGTGTCCGCGTCCCGCAGGCCGCACAGCCCCCGGACAGCACACAGGGTTCCGCGGAACCCTCCGGCTCCACGGAACCCTGTCCCGGCCCGGCCCCGACGAAAGGCCGGGCCGGCCCTACGGCTACAGCCCCGGCACCGAGCCGGAACCGGGCCCACGGCTACCGCCCCGGCGAAAGGCCGGCGCAGCCCCTACGGCTGCCGCCCCGCCGCGGGGCGTGCCAGCTCGAACCAGACCACCTTCCCGGTGCTCAGCCGCGTCGCGCCCCAGCGCCGCGCCAGCTTGTTGACCAGATACAGCCCCCGGCCGCCCTCGTCGGACGGGCGGGCCTGCCGCAGCCGGGGCAGCTGGGGCACGTCGTCGCCCACCTCGCAGCGCAGTACGTCGGTGCGCAGCAGCCGCAGCGTGATGGGCCGCCCCGCGTACCGGACCGCGTTCGTCACCACCTCGCTGACCAGCAGCTCGACCGAGTCGGTCAGTTCCTCCAGGTCCCAGCGGGCCAGCGCCCGGCGGGCGAGCCGGCGGGCCTTGCCCGGCGTCTGCTCGTGCGGCTCCAGAAACCAGTACGCGACATCGCTCGGCGCGATCCCGTCGAAGCGGGCGGCGAGCAGCGCGATGTCGTCGTCCCGGTCGCCGGGTCCGAGCATGTCGAGCACCTCGTCGCAGAGGGGTTCCAGTGGCGGCGGGTGGTCCGGGCCGGTCAGCCGGGCCGTCGCGGTCAGCTTCTCCCGCAGCTGCTCTATGCCGGTCCAGACGTCGCGCAGCCGGGACTCCACCAGACCGTCGGTGTAGAGCAGCAGCGTGGCGCCCGCCGGGGCGTCCAGCTCCACCGCCTCGAAGTCGACCCCGCCGACGCCTATGGGGGCGCCCGGCGGCACCCGTAGCACCTCGGCACGGCCGCCCAGATGCAGCAGAACGGGCGGCGGATGCCCGGCGTTGGCCACCATGATGCGGTGCGCGACCGGGTCGTAGACCGCGTACAGGCAGGTCGCCATCCGGTCGCTGCCGAGCCGCTGCGCCTGCTCGTCCAGGTGGTGCAGCACCTCCTCCGGCGGCAGGTCTAGCCCGGCGAGGGTCTGCGCGGTGGTGCGCAGCTGACCCATGATCGCGGCGGAGGTCATGGAGTGCCCCATGACGTCACCGACGACCAGCGCCACCCGGCTGCCCGGGAGCGGGATCGCGTCGTACCAGTCGCCGCCCACCCGCGCGGTCTCGGCGGCCGGCAGATAGCGGCTGGCGAGCTTCACCCCGGTGGGCTGCGGCAGCGAGTCGGGCAGCATGGTGCGCTGCAGCGCGTCCGCGATGTACGCCTCCCGGCCGTACAGCACCGCCTTGTCGACCCCGAGCGCGGTGTGCGTCGCGAGCTGCGCCGCGACCAGCAGGTCGTCGGGGTCGAAGGCGGGCCGGTCCGGGCGGCGCAGGAACACCGCCGCCCCGATCACCCGGCGGCGCCCGCGCAGCGGAGCCAGGACGGCGCGCCGTCCGCCCGGTACGGAGTGGGCCGGGCCGAGGAGTTCGGGCAGCGCGGCGCGGGCCGCGGCCGAGTCGCCGAACACCGGCCGGACCCCGCGCAGCACCTCGGCGAGCGCCCCGCCCGGCCGCACCTCGGCGAGCTCGGCGGCCTGCGGGTAGTCGGCCGGCACGGTGAGCACGGGCAGCCGGTTGCCGTCGGTGTCCTGGTCCTCGGGGATCCGGTCGGTGCGCCGCAGCTTCAGGACGACCGGGCCGGTGGGCCGCTCGTCGCCGACCGGCAGCGGGTTGCGGAGGTAGACGAGTATGACGTCGGCGAAGGTGGGGACGGTGGCGCGGCAGAGGCCGAGCACGATCTCGTCGAGGTCGATGCCGCGGGCGATCCGCCGGGTGGCGGCGCCCACGAACCGCAGCCGGTCGCCGTCCCGCGTGCCGCCCGCCGTGGGCAGGCCGTCGGCCTGGTCCGGCGGGAGGGCCGGGTCGGGCACCGGCTCGGACGGGGCCCGCTGGTGCCCGATCTCCGCGCTGTGCGCATGGCCCGCGGGCTCCTCGGCCCCCGTGCCCTGCGGGTGACCGGCGCGGCCGGCGCCGGTGGCGGCGTTGCGGTCGGACTCGCCGCCGGGCGGCGCCGGGTGCGGCACCCCCGGCGGGGGCTCGGCCGGGGAGGCGGAGGCGCCGGCCCGGTTGCGGTGGTCGGCCGCGCCGGCCGGACCGCAGGAGTGGCCGGAGCCGTCCGGGCCCTGCCGGGGCCGGCTCGTGGGGGCGGCGAGGGTGTCGTCCCCCGCGGGCCGGGGGCGTCCTATGGTGCCGTCCGGCTCGGCCGGGCCGTGGGCGGCGCCGCCCTGCGGCCGGGTGCGGTGGGCGGCGTCGTGGTCCGCGGACCGCCGGGCCGGCCCGGCGCGTCCCGCCGGGTCCTGGCCGTGCGCCGCGGCCTGCTGGATCGCACGGCGCGGGTCCGCCGAGGCGCCAGGTGTGTCCTCACGGGCCCGCGGCTGTCCGGCCGCGGGCACGGCGGAGGCGGCGGCCTGCCGGCCGTTGTGGGAGGTCGGGTACTCCGTCACGCGTAGGGTTCCATCCGTCCGGGGCTGCGCGTCGGGCGCGCGTGGTCAGGCGCGTCGTCGGCAGTGCAGGAAGAGCTGGATCTCGGGCGGTACGTCCGTACTGGCCGGGGCGTATGCGTAACTGTCCTCCCCGGTGACCTCGAAACCCGCGTCGGACACGACCTGGCGCAGTTCGTCCCTCAGGTAACCCGATACCCGGATCGTGTGGCCCAGGAACGGAATTGCGAAGTCGTCCACGTCGGCTTCGACCATCGACAGCGCGAGCAGCCCCTCGGGCCGCAGCAGCGCGTGCAGCGTCCGCAGCGCGAACGGGATCTCCGCGCGGGGCAGCATCAGGATCGAGAAGAAGGCGGCGACGCCGTCGAAGCGGCCGATCCCTTCCGGTCCGTCAGCGGTCAGACCGGCGATGTCCCGTCGCAGGAACTCCGCCGCCGGGATCTTGTCCCGGGCGAGCTTGAGCATGCCGGGCGACAGGTCGACGCCCACCACTTGGTGCCCCGCCGCGACGAGCTGGGCCGCCGTCGGCATGCCCGTACCGCAGCCGAGGTCCAGCACCCGGGAGCCCGCGGGCAGGGCGCCGGCCAGCCACTGCCCGGCGGCGAGCTGTCCGTCCTTGTGCGGGAACGCCTCGTCGTACCGGTCGCCGATGGCATCGAATGCCTCCGCCTGACCGGTCCGGTCGATCCGTAACGGGTCGTACCCGTCGTAGCCCTCGCCGCTCACGACTCCACCCTTTCAGCTTCCCGATGACGAAAACTTATGGCCAAACGTTGCCTGCGGTCCGGGAGTTGTGCGTACCTGTGCATGGTTGCGGAGGACGATCCTACGTTTGGTGCACAGGGAAACTTCAAGAGCTCCCGGTGGATGATTCCCCGACAGCCGTATTTCAGGAGGCCGGCCGCGCGGGTGCGGTGTCCCAGTCGGACGGCAGTTGCGGCACCGTCCAGGCCGGGTCCGGCCGCCAGTTCTCCCAGCCCGCGTCGAACGGCGTTCCCCAGGCGTGGATCTGTTCGACCGCCGCGCGTCCGGCGGCCCGTACCCGCTCGGCCTGCCCGGCGTCCATCAGCCCGGCCCGCTGGGCCTGAGCGAACTCGTCCTCGTCGCGCCACTCCCAGCTGCGGTCCGGACGGACCTCGATGTCCAGGAAGTGGTCCTCGGAGTCGACTCCGCGGGCCCAGCGGCGGCGCGGCTCCTCAAGGTTGACGTAGTAGTTCTTGAACCGCCAGCCCGGGTCCCAGAACAGCCAGACCGACCAGGGGTCCCCGGGGCGCGCCAGCTTGAGCACGCCGGTGCCGAACCAGGGCGAGCGGGTGAGCGTCCGCGGCTTGGTGTAGCGGGTGGCCAGCGGCTCGCGGTGCACCGGTGTGCCGTCGCTGAGCACCGGCTTCACACAGACGGTGCCCGGCGCCATCCACACCGCCAGCAGCTCGGCGGAGTCCTCGACGACCGTCATCGGACGGCAGATGTGGAAGCGGTCCGTGGCGTTGCCGCGGTAGCGCCACAGGATGTGCTCCCCGGGTGCCCAGGTGCCCGGGGCCGCGCCCGTGCCGCCTGCCTGGGGGCTCGTCGTCTCCGCTGTCATGCACAGATCTTAGTGCCGCGGGAGGCGCTCCGGACCGTTACGTGCGGCACAACCGGGTGGCCGGAGCGCGGCACGCCGGTCCCTGGGGCGCTCACGGCGCCGGCCGCCGCGCCCCGGCGCCGGAGGAACGAACCGGGGCGCGCCGCCGCGGTTCGGCGGGCGCCGGGGGCGCGCCCGCTCACGGGTGCGTCATCCGCAGCACGTCCAGGGCCTCGTCGAGTTGCTCCAGGGTGAGGTCGCCGCGTTCCACATAGCCGCCGGCGAGGACCACCTCACGGATCGTCCGCCGCTCGGCCAGCGCCCGTTTGGCGACCTTCGCCGCCTCCTCGTAGCCGATGTACCGGTTGAGCGGAGTCACCACCGACGGCGAGGACTCGGCGTACTCGCGGGCCCGTTCCACGTCGGCGGTGATGCCGTCGACCGTGCGGTCGGCCAGCAGCCGGGCGGCGTTCGCCAGCAGCCGGACCGACTCCAGCAGGTTCTTGGCGATCACCGGCAGCATCACATTGAGCTCGAAGATGCCCGAGGCCCCGGCCGTGGCCACCGTGGTGTCGTTCCCGGTGACCTGCGCGGCCACCATCAGCACGGCCTCCGGGATCACCGGGTTGACCTTCCCCGGCATGATCGAGGACCCGGGCTGGAGGTCCGGCAGCGCGATCTCGGCCAGCCCGGTGCGCGGGCCGGACGCCATCCAGCGCAGATCGTTGCAGATCTTGGTGAGTCCCACGGCGATGGTGCGGAGCTGGCCGGAGGTCTCCACCAGCCCGTCCCGCGCGCCCTGCGCCTCGAAGTGGTTCCGGGCCTCGGTCAGCGGCAGCCCGGTGCCGCGGACCAGTTCGGCGATGACCGCGGCGGCGAAGCCGGGCGGGGTGTTGATGCCGGTGCCGACCGCGGTGCCGCCCAGCGGCAGCTCGGCGAGCCGGGGCAGCGACGCCCGCAGCCGCTCGACGCCGTAGCGGACCTGGGCGGCGTACCCGCCGAACTCCTGGCCCAGCGTGACCGGGGTGGCGTCCATCAGGTGCGTCCGCCCCGACTTCACGACCTCCGCGAACTCCTCCGCCTTCCGCTCCAGCGCCTCGGCCAGATGGTCCAGAGCCGGGATCAGGTCACGGGTCACGGCCGCCGTCGCCGCGATGTGCACCGAGGACGGGAAGACGTCGTTGGACGACTGGCTGGCGTTCACCTGGTCGTTGGGGTGCACGGGCGCGCCGAGCCGCTCGCCGGCCAGGGTGGCCAGCACCTCGTTGGTGTTCATGTTGGACGACGTGCCGGAGCCGGTCTGGAAGACGTCCACCGGGAAGTGCTCGTCCCACCGCCCCTCGGCCACCTCGGCCGCGGCCTGCCCGATCGCCTCGGCGACGTCCCGGTCGAGCACCCCCAGCTCCGCGTTGACGTGGGCCGCCGCCGCCTTGATCCGGGCCAGCGCCTCGATGTGGGCGCGTTCCAGACGCTGTCCGGAGACGGGGAAGTTCTCCACCGCGCGCTGGGTCTGCGCCCGCCACTTGGCGTGCGCGGGGACCCGCACCTCACCCATGGAGTCGTGTTCGGTCCGGTGTCCGGGGCCCTCGGGGGTGCCGTCCGGGGTGTGCTGTCCGCTGCCGTGGTCGGCCATCGTTCGTTACCTCCTGGGTGCCACAGCGTTTGTCCGGTTCACAGTGTTCCCAATGCGGCTTACCTGACCGTAAATACCGCGGGTAACAACCGAAAACAGGGGAGGTCTCATGCAACGCAGCAGACATGGGGTGCGATGTACGGTCGCGGTCCTCGCCGCGCTCGCCGCCGGATTCGGTGGCATGTCGGCCACCGCCACCGCCGCCGCAGCGGACGTCGGCCGCGGCACGGCATCGGCACCTCTCCCGCCTGAGCTGGAGCGGATCCGCGCGGCGGAGGCGACGAAGCTGTACGGCAGCTCCGCCGAGCGTCCGCTCGCCGACCGGAAGTCCTCCCTGATCTCCCTGGGGGACAGCGAGATCTCCGGTGAGGGCGTCGGCACCTACGAACCGGGCACCAACGGCCCGGACAACTGGTGCCACCGCTCCCCGGACGCCGCCATCCACCGCACCGGCATCCCGGCCGACGTGACGTACAACGTCGCCTGCTCCGGCGCCGGCACCGACAACATCCGCATCGGCGGCTCGCAGCAGTACCCGGACGAGCTGGTGCAGAGCGACGCGCTGGCGGTCAAGGCGCGCACCACCCGGATCAAGATGGTGCTGTTCGTCGCCGGCGCCAACGACGACCTCCAGTTCGGCCCGGTGATGACCGACTGCGTCACCCGCTGGTTCCTCATCCAGGGAACCTGTCAGCCCAAGTACGACCCCGGCTGGCAGGCCCGCGTGGACGGTCTGCGGCCGAAGGTCGAGCGGAGCGTGAGCGACCTGCGGACCGTGATGCGGGACGCCGGGTACGCCGACACCGACTACCGGCTGGTCGTCATGGGCTACCCCAGCCCCATCGGCCCTGATATCCAGGACAACCCCGGCTACCTCGGCAAGCTGCCGGGCGGCTGCACCGGCTACACCTCGGACGCCGCCTGGGGGCGCAACACCGCGGTGCCGGCGTTCGAGCGCGGGATGCGGCAGGCGGCCCGGGACGCGGGCGCGACCTTCCTCGACAACTCCCGGCTCTTCCACGGCCATGAGGTGTGCATGGAGGAGACCTGGGCGCGCGGTCTGTGGGTCGACCTGACCAACCCGTTCCCGCCGGACTCCAACTCCGTCCGGCAGTCCTTCCACCCCAACGCCCGCGGGCACGGCGCGTTCGCGTCCTGCCTGACCCGGCTCTACGACGCCGGCTGGCGCGAGGCGAGCTGCGCCGACCCGGCGAGCACCGGACAGCCGGAGCTGTTCCGCGGCGGCTGGGACGACGCGTTCGAGCCGCTGAAGAGCGCAGCCACCGGCGCCTGCCTGGACGCCCGGGAGGGCAGCAGCCGCAACGGCACCGCGGTGGGCGGCTGGGACTGCCACAACGGCCGCAACCAGGGCTGGTGGTACGACGAGCAGCGGGGCTCCCTGCACGTGGGGCTGACCCACGACCGCTGCCTGGACGTGCCGGGCGGCCGGTACGACGACGGTGTGTCGCCGGCGCTGTGGAACTGCCACGGCGGCACCAACCAGCGGTTCGTCCGGGACGGCGACACGCTCCGGCCGTCGGCGGCACGGGAGCTGTGCCTGACGCTGGCGGGGCCGCGGGAGCTGGTGCGGCTGCGGAAGTGCGACGGCTCGTCGGCGCAGCGCTTCGTCTGACCGTGCCGCGTCCGGCAGCCTGTCACTTGGCCGTGCCGCGTCCGACTGACTGTGCCGCGTCCGACGCGGTGACGGGGACCTCCTCCGTCCTGCCACTGCCCCCGCGGGGCCCCGGGCCCGCGGGGGCAGTGCGCCGTGGCGGCGGGCCGCCTGCCGGCGCCCATCCGCCGCGCCCGTTCCGTACGCCTGCCCACGGGCGCTGAGCCGCCCCGGGAACGCGAACCGTCAGCGCACGGCCTCCGTCGCCAGGGGCGTGCTCACCTCCCCGGTGCGCCGGAGCTTGTGCCAGGGCAGCCGGGCGCCGGTGGCGGCGGTGACGCAGGAGTGGATCAGGACCACGTACATCAGCTGCCGGTACGCGACCTGCTGGAGCGGCAGCATCACCAGGCACCGCAGCGGCTCCCGGTCCAGCCGGAACGCGTACGCGGCGCTGGCCAGTTGGACCAGCAGCAGCGCGCACCACAGCGCCAGGGCGGCGAGCGGGTCCCCGAACAGCGCGCCGTACAGCGTGAAGAGGTCGATCAGCGGAGCGCACGCCGGGGTGAGGATCTGGAAGAGCGCCACCAGCGGCAGCCCGATCCGGCCGAAGCGCCCCGACGGTCCGCGGTCGAGCACCGCCCAGCGGTGCTTCCACAGCGCCTGCATGGTGCCGTAGCTCCAGCGGTAGCGCTGCCGCCAGAGCTGGCCGAGGGAGCCGGGCGCCTCGGTCCAGGCGCGGGCGTGCTCCTGGTAGACGACCCGCCAGCCGGCCCGGTGCAGGGCGATGGTGACGTCCGTGTCCTCGGCGAGGGTGTCCGCGCTCATTCCGCCGATGTCCAGCAGCGCCCGGCGGCGGAACCCGCCGATCGCCCCCGGGATCGTCGGCATGCAGCCCAGCAGGTCGTACATCCGCCGGTCGAGGTTGAACCCCATCACGTACTCGATGTGCTGCCAGGCGCCGATGGCCTTCCGCCGGTTGCCGACCTTGGCGTTGCCCGCGACGGCGCCGACGGCAGGGTCGGCGAAGGGCCGGACGAGTTCCCGCACGGTCTCCGGCTCGAAGACGGTGTCGCCGTCCATCATCACCACGATGTCGGACCGGGCCTCGGAGATGCCGCGGTTGAGCGCGGCGGGCTTGCCCGCGTTCGGCTGCCGCAGCACCCGTACGTTCGGCAGGTCCAGCGCCTCCGCGAGGTCGGCGGTGCCGTCCGTGGAGCCGTCGTCCACCACCAGGATCTCGATCGGAACGGTGCTCGCGGCCAGCGAGTTCAGCGTGTGGGCGATGCACTCCTTCTCGTTGTACGCGGGCACGATCACGGTCACCGGCCCGTCCACCGGCGGCCCCCAGGAGAACCGCTTCCCGTTGCGGATGCGGTGGTGCCGCCGGGCGAACACCGTCATCAGCACGATCCTGCCGACCATGGCCGCGCCGACCACCACCAGCAGGGCGGCCAGGCCCGGCAGCGCGAGCCGGCCGAGCGCCGCCGCGAGGACCAGCGCCCGCCCGTGCCACAGCCGGAGCCCGGACGCCGGCCGGTTGGCGCTCGGGGCGCCCACCGCCCGGGTGACGGTGGTGAAGGTGTAGTGGCGTGCCTTCATCCGCTCGATGTACCGGCCCAGCGCCGCGAGGGTCCGGGACCGGTTGCCGCCCGCGTCGTGGAAGAGGACCACGGCGCCCCGGCCCTCCGGCGGGGTGGCGTTGCGGACGATCTGCGGCACCGCGGGGCCGCGCCGGTCCAGGCTGTTCCGGTCCACGAACGCGCTCGTGTAGCCCTGGGCGCCCAGGTGTTGCTGCACCCGCCAGGCGCGGTCGTCGAGCCCCGAGACGTGCGAGGTGTACGGGGCCCGGAACAGGGAGCTGGAGATGCCCGCGGCGCCCGCGAGGGCCAGCTGGGTCCGGGCCACTTCGCGGTCGACGCCGGCCACGTCCTGGTTCCCCAGGTCGGGGTGGGAGAAGGTGTGCAGCCCGATCTCACTGCCCGCCGCCCGCATCCGCCGGATCAGCCCCGGGTACCGGACCGCCTGCCGGCCGACGACGAAGAAGGTGGCGGGCACCCGGTGTTCCCGCAGGATGTCCAGGACCTCCGGGGTCCACCGGGGGTCGGGGCCGTCGTCGAAGGTGAGCGCGACGGTCCGGGACGGCGGGGTGTGGCTCGTGGCCTCGCCGTCGCGGAAGGTCAGCACCGGGCCGCCGGTGCGCACCTCCTCGGGGACGCTGCCCGCGTAGCCCGGGGTGTGCGCCGGGCAGTGGTCGTCGGGCTTCGCCCGCAGAAAGCCGTCCAGCAGCAGGACGCAGACCACCGAGACCAGGGCCACCAGGGAGAGCACCAGACGGGGCCGGGGCGCGGCCCGGCGGACGGCGGCGATCGTCCGGACCGGCAGGCGCGGACCGCGCGGGGCGGCCGGGGCGTCGGCGCGGGGAGTACGGACGGGGCGGCGTGGCCGCGGCAGCACCAGCGGCTTCCAGCGGTTCACGGCAGCTGCGGTCGGACGCGGCCCTGGGCCGAGAGGGTGGTGCCGATGACCGGGACCGGTCTGCCGCCGGCGCGGGTGGCCGGTCTGCCGGGGAGGCGCTCACCCAGCGGGGCGACGGCCGCGGCCGGTGCGGGCCCCTGGCCGGCGGCCGGCCGCCCGGGGGCGATCGGAGTGCCGCCCGCGAACCCCAGGAGGACCGTCCCCAGATATCCGAGCAGGACGAGATCCGCGACCAGACCCGCGTGCCGGAGTGTGCGCGCCCGGCGGCCGGTGGAGTCCACGAAGACGGGCCTCTCCTCGCCCCGGCACGACAGGAGCGTGCGCGACGGCACACGCTCGACCACGTCAGACTCAAGATCCATGCCCCGAGATTAATGCAGACAATCGTAGTATATCGGTCAAAAGTCTGGTGTGTCATGGTTCATGGCGCAGAGTCAGGTATGGAAGTTTGTCCGGCATGCTGGAATCGCCGCGGAACGCCTCGCCCGGCCGGATCGGGCCCCACCACCGGAACGAGCCCGATCACGGGAACGCGCTCCGGGACCGGAACCGGGTCCCGGACCGGAACGAGGAGCGTGCGGGATGAGCGGACACCGCTCCCGCTTCGGCGGATTCGTCGGCGCGGTGGCGCTGACCATGGGCTGCGCCGCCGCCGCGGTATGGGTGGGCGGCTCCGGCCCGGCGGAGGACCGGTCCGCGTCGGGCCCGTCCGCCGCCCGGCACGCCCGCGTCACGCCCTACCTCAGCGCCTGGGCCGCCCGGACGTACGACATGGCCGCCGCCGTGCCGCGCGGCATCGACGAGTTCACCCTGGCCTTCGTCGTCGCCGGACGCGGCTGCGCCCCGCGGTGGGACGGCGGGACCGCGCTCGACGACAGTGCGCTGAAGCACCGGATCGCCGCGCTGCGCAAGGCCGGAGGGGACGTACGGGTCTCCTTCGGCGGCGCGGAGGGCACCGAACCGGCCCGGGTCTGCCGGAACGCGACCGAACTCGCCGCCGCCTACGGCACGGTGATCGACCGTTACCGGCTCACCCGGATCGACTTCGACGTCGAGGGCGCCACCCTCGCCGACACCGCGGCGTCCACCCGCCGGGCCCGGGCGGCCGCCCTGCTCCAGCGCTCCCGGCCGAGCCTGGAGGTCTCCTTCACCCTGCCCGCAATGCCCTCCGGGCTCACGGCCCCGGGCCTCGCCCTGCTGAAGGAGGCCAGGGCGCGGGGGGTGACCGTATCGGCCGTCAACGTCATGGCGATGAACTACGGCGCGGCCCACACCGGCGACATGGGCACCTACGCCGTCCGGGCCGCCACCGCCGCCCACGGCCAGCTCCGGCAGGCGCTCCGGCTGTCGCCCGCCGGGGCCTGGAAGGCCCTCGCGGTGACGCCGATGATCGGGCTCAACGACGTCCCCGGCGAGGTCTTCACCGTCCGCGACGCCACCGCGCTGGCCCGGTTCGCGGCGGACAAGGGCGTCGGCCGGCTGTCCATGTGGTCCGCGGAGCGGGACCGGCCCTGCGCCGCCGCCACCGACAAGCCGGCCGTGCGCTGCAGCGGTGTCACCCAGAGGCGGGGCGACTTCGCCGCGGCGCTCTCCCGGACGGGCTGAACGGGGCGGCGTCGCGCCGCCCGCCCCGGTGCGCGCCGCGGAGCCGCCCTGTGGCGCGCGGGCCCTCGGCCCCGTGGCGCGCGGGGATCTGACGGAGCGTCCGCGCAGGGCCGCAGACCCACCGCGGGCCGTCCGCCAGGCCTCCGCGGCAGGTCCTGGGTGCCAGTGTTGCGACGACCACTGGAACCCGGGACCGGAGACTTGGTCCCGGCCCTCCACGGGAGACTTGGTCCCACGGCCCTCCACGGGAGACCTGTTCCCGGCTCACCACCAGGGACCTGGTCCCGGCCCACCACCGGAGATCCGGTCCCGGTCAGCCGCCGACGTAGGCCGCCAGGTGCTCGCCGGTGAGGGTGGAGCGGGCCGCGACGAGGTCGGCGGGGGTGCCCTCGAAGACGATCCGGCCGCCGTCGTGGCCGGCGCCGGGGCCGAGGTCGACGATCCAGTCGGCGTGCGCCATGACCGCCTGGTGGTGTTCCACGACGATCACCGTCCGGCCGGAGTCGACGAGCCGGTCGAGCAGCCCGAGGAGCTGCTCGACATCGGCGAGGTGCAGGCCGGCGGTCGGCTCGTCGAGGACGTAGACACCGTCCTTCCCGGCCCGGGAGCTCCCCCCGGCCGAGGGCTGGGGGAGGGTGGCCAGCTTGAGCCGCTGCCGCTCGCCGCCGGACAGCGTGGTGAGCGGCTGGCCGAGCTTGAGATAGCCGAGCCCGACGTCGGCGAGCCGGTCGAGCACCCGGTGGGCGGCCGGGGTGTGCGCCTCGCCGGAGCCGAAGAACTCCTCGGCCTCGGCCACCGACATCTCCAGCACCTCGCTGATGTCCCGGCCGCCGAGGCGGTACTCAAGCACCGGCGCCTGGTACCGCTTGCCCTCGCAGTCCTCGCAGGGGGCGGAGACGCCGGCCATCATCGCCAGGTCGGTGAAGACGACGCCGACGCCGTTGCAGGTGGGGCAGGCGCCCTCGGAGTTGGCGCTGAACAGCGCCGGCTTCACGCCGTTGGCCTTGGCGAACGCCTTGCGGACCGGGTCGAGCAGCCCGCTGTACGTCGCCGGGTTGCTCCGCCGCGAGCCGCGGATCGGGCTCTGGTCGACCGCCACCACCTCGGAACCGGCCGCGCCCGCCTGCCCGGGAAGCGCCCCGTGCACCAGCGAGCTCTTGCCGGAACCGGCGACGCCGGTGACGACCGTGAGCACCCCGAGCGGGATGTCGACGTCGACGCCGCGCAGGTTGTTCGTCGTCGCGCCGCGGACCGCCAGCGTGCCGGTGGGCTTCCGGACCGTCTCCTTGACGGAGGACCGGTCGTCGAAGTGGCGGCCGGTGATGGTGCCGCCCTTCCGCAGCCCCTCGACGGTGCCCTCGAAGCAGACGGTGCCGCCCGCCGAACCGGCGCCGGGCCCGAGGTCGACGACGTGGTCCGCGATCGCGATCACCTCCGGCTCGTGCTCCACGACGAGCACCGTGTTGCCCTTGTCCCGCAGCCGCAGCAGCAGGTCGTTCATCCGCTGGACGTCGTGCGGGTGCAGGCCCGAGGTGGGCTCGTCGAAGACGTAGGTGACGTCGGTGAGCGAGGAGCCGAGGTGGCGGATCATCTTGACGCGCTGTGCCTCGCCGCCGGACAGCGTGCCCGACGCCCGGTCGAGCGCGAGGTAGCCGAGGCCGATCTCCACGAACGAGTCGAGACTCTGCTGCAGCGCGTCGAGCAGCGGCGCCACCGGGGCGTACGCCTTGCTCGCCGCGCCCGACGCGGGCTCGCGCAGGCCGCGCACCCACTCGGCCAGGTCCCTGATCTCCATCGCGCAGGCGTCGGCGATGCCGATCTTCTTGATCTTCGAGGACCGGGCCCCCTCGGTGAGCCGGGTGCCGTCGCACTCGGGGCAGGTGGCGAAGGTGACCGCCCGCTCCACGAACGCCCGGATGTGCGGCTGCATCGCCTCCTTGTCCTTGGACAGGAACGACTTCTGGATCTTGGGGATGAGCCCCTCGTAGGTGAGGTTGACGCCCTCGACCTTCACCTTGGTCGGCTCCCGGTACAGGAAGTCCTGCATCTCCCGCTTGGTGTACCTGCGGATCGGCTTGTCCGGGTCGAGGAAGCCCGACTCCGCGTAGAGCCGCACGGTCCAGAAGCTGTCCGACTTCCAGCCGGGGATGGTGAACGCGCCCTCGGCGAGCGACTTGGAGTCGTCGTAGAGCTGGGTGAGGTCGATGTCGGAGACCGCGCCCCGCCCCTCGCAGCGCGGGCACATGCCGCCGGTGCGGCTGAACGTCGCCTTCACCGTCTTCCGGGCGCCGCGCTCGACGGTGATCGCGCCGCTCGCCCTGACCGAGGGGACGTTGAAGGCGTACGCGCCGGGCGGGCCGATGTGCGGCTTCCCGAGCCGGCTGAAGAGGATGCGCAGCATCGCGTTGGCGTCGGTCGCGGTGCCGACCGTGGAGCGGGGATCGGCGCCCATCCGCTGCTGGTCGACGATGATCGCGGTCGTCAGGCCGTCGAGCACGTCGACCTCGGGCCGCGCCGCCGTGGGCATGAAGCCCTGCACGAAGGCGCTGTAGGTCTCGTTGATCAGCCGCTGCGACTCCGCGGCGATGGTGTCGAACACCAGCGAGCTCTTGCCCGAGCCGGAGACGCCGGTGAACACCGTCAGCCGGCGCTTCGGGATCTCGATGCTGACGTCCTGGAGGTTGTTCTCTCTCGCGCCGTGCACACGGATGATTTCGTGGCGGTCGGCGGCGTGCGCCGCGGCCGGCTGCGCCTTCGCCCTCGGGGCCCTGCTCATGCTGTCTCCATCTCTCGGGCGGGGCCGTCCGGGCCCGCGGTCGCCGCTGCCGACGACGGACAGCCCCGCAGCGGTGACCGGGCGCCGCCGCGGCGGGGCAGCGCCCGGTGCGCGGGGCCGGAGGTCACTGCCCGCGTGCCTGGTTGAAGCGCAGCATGTTGCCCGAGGGGTCGCGGAAGGCGCAGTCGCGGACGCCGTAGGGCTGGTCGACCGGCTCCTGCAGCACCTCGCCGCCCGCGGCGCGGATGCGCTCGAAGGTGGCGTCGACGTCGTCGGTGGTGAAGATGACACCCCGCAGCAGGCCCTTGGCCAGCAGTTCCGCCATGGCCTGCCGGTCGGCGGGCGAGGCGCCCGGGTCCGCGAGCGGCGGTTCGAGGACGATGCTGACACCGGGCTGCGACGGAGCGCCGACGGTCACCCAGCGCATCCCCTCGAAGCCGACGTCGTTGCGCACCTCCAGACCGAGCACGTCCCGGTAGAAGGCGAGCGCCTTGTCGTGGTCGTCGACGGCGATGAAGCACTGCGAGAGCGTGATGTCCATGCGTTTCACGCTACGGGCGGGGGGCCGGTTTCGCTTCTCCGTTCCTGACCGGTCGCGTGTGGATCTTCGCGATGCAGGCCGGGACGGCGGCTCCGTCCTCATGGTTCCGGGCCCGGTACGCGCTCGGGCTCTCGCCGACGAGCTCGGTGAAGCGCGAGCTGAACGACCCCAGCGAGGTGCAGCCGACCGCGAAACAGACCTCCGTCACCGACAGGTCGCCCCGCCGCAGCAGCGCCTTGGCCCGCTCGATCCGGCGCGTCATCAGATAGCCGTACGGCGTCTCCCCGTAGGCGGCGCGGAAGCTGCGGGAGAAGTGGCCCGGCGACATGAGGGCCTCGCGCGCCAGCGCCGGAACGTCGAGCGGCATCGCGTAGTCGCGGTCCATCCGGTCACGGGCCCGCCGCAGCCGGACCAGGTCCTCGAGCGTCACGCGACCACCATCCCACAGGCCGGTGACACCGGGCCGTCCATCCCGGAGCCGTACGCGAAGAAGCCCCGGTCACCCGCCGTGGGGTGCCGGAGCTTCCGCGCGGATCCAGCCCGCCGCTACGCCTGGCGCACCGGGATGCTGGTCACGAACGGCTGGGCGGGCGAGGGGTCCTGGAAGAAGTCGTTGCCCTTGTCGTCGACGACGATGAAGGCCGGGAAGTCCTCGACCTCGATCCGCCAGACCGCCTCCATGCCCAGCTCCTCGTACTCCAGGACCTCCACCTTCTTGATGCAGTCCTGGGCCAGGCGGGCCGCCGGGCCGCCGATCGAGCCGAGGTAGAAGCCGCCGTGCGCCTTGCAGGCGTCGGTGACCTGCTGGGAGCGGTTGCCCTTGGCGAGCATCACCTTCGAGCCGCCGGCCGCCTGGAACTGCTCGACGTAGGCGTCCATCCGGCCCGCCGTCGTCGGGCCGAAGGAGCCGGAGGCGTAGCCCTCGGGGGTCTTGGCCGGGCCCGCGTAGTAGACCGGGTGGTTCCGCAGGTACTCGGGCATCTCCTCACCCGCGTCCAGCCGCTCCTTGATCTTCGCGTGCGCGATGTCCCGGGCGACGACGAGGGTGCCGGTCAGCGACAGCCGGGTCTTGACCGGGTGCCGGGTCAGCTCGGCGAGGACCTCGTCCATCGGCCGGTTCAGATCGACGGCGATCGCGTCCAGGTCCGCGCCCGCGCCCTCGGTCAGCTCCTCGTCGGTGGTCTCCGGCAGGTACCTCGCCGGGTCCTTCTCCAGCTGCTCCAGGAAGACGCCCTCGGCGGTGATCTTCGCGACGGCCTGCCGGTCGGCCGAGCAGGACACGGCGATCGCCACCGGGCAGGACGCGCCGTGCCGCGGCAGCCGCACGACACGGACGTCGTGGCAGAAGTACTTGCCGCCGAACTGCGCGCCGATGCCGATCTTCTGCGTCAGCTCGAAGACCTTCTCCTCCAGCTCCCGGTCACGGAAGCCGTGCCCGGTCGGCGACCCCTCGGCCGGCAGCTCGTCGAGGTAGTGCGCGGAGGCGTACTTCGCGGTCTTCAGGGCGTACTCGGCGGAGGTGCCGCCGACCACGATCGCCAGGTGGTACGGCGGGCAGGCGGAGGTGCCCAGCGAGCGGATCTTCTGCTCCAGGAAGGACATCATCGACGCCTCGTTGAGCACCGCCTTCGTCTCCTGGAAGAGGAAGGACTTGTTGGCCGAGCCGCCGCCCTTGGCCATGAAGAGGAACTTGTACGCGCCGCCGTCGGTCGCGTACAGCTCGATCTGCGCCGGGAGGTTCGAGCCGGTGTTCTTCTCGTCCCACATGGTCAGCGGGGCCATCTGCGAGTAGCGCAGGTTCAGCTCGGTGTACGCGTCGTAGACGCCGCGGGAGAGGGCCTCCTCGTCGCCGCCGGAGGTCAGCACGTTCTGCCCGCGCTTGCCCATGACGATCGCGGTGCCGGTGTCCTGGCACATCGGAAGCACGCCCGCCGCCGCGATGTTCGCGTTCTTCAGCAGGTCCAGCGCCACGAACTTGTCGTTCCCGGACGCCTCGGGGTCGTCCAGGATGCGGCGCAGCTGCGCGAGGTGGGAGGGCCGCAGGTAGTGCGAGATGTCCTTCATCGCCTCGGCCGCCAGGGTGCGCAGGGCCTCCGGCTCGACCTTGAGGAACGTGCGTCCGTCGGCCTCGAAGGTGCTGACGCCCTCGGAGGTCACCAGCCGGTACGGGGTGGTGTCCTCGCCCAGCGGGAGCAGATCGGTATAGGCGAACTCGGGCATCGGGGTCGTTTCCTCACTCGGCAGACGGCTGCGCTGACATCTTCCCTACGGACACCTCCCGGCCGGAGCCGGGCCAGCCGGACAAGGGTAGAACGCGGCG
This sequence comes from Streptomyces sp. bgisy100, assembly GCF_057709105.1. Classification (NCBI taxonomy): domain Bacteria; kingdom Bacillati; phylum Actinomycetota; class Actinomycetes; order Kitasatosporales; family Streptomycetaceae; genus Streptomyces; species Streptomyces sp. bgisy100. Next base: position 99,424 of record NZ_JBYITE010000012.1, on the reverse strand, counting down.
GAGGTGCCGGGGCGGTGAGGTAAGACTCAGTCACCCCGGGGATCCGTCCTCCGCGGAATCCGTCACCACGGGACCGGTCCGCCCGCAGTATGGCGGACCGGACACTAGTCGCGATCTATCGCGTTTCGCTACGCTGACGGGGTGGATGCAGCCTCTTCTCGCCCCGGTGTCACTCCCGGGCCCCCGGACCCGCAGCGGACCGAACCCGCCGGTGTGCGCCCCGAACCGGCTCCCGGGCAGCCGCCGGTACCGCTGAGCAAGCCCGCCGCCGAGGCGGACCGGCCCGCCGCCGGGTCCGGCGCACCGGTCGCGGAGGGCGGCCTGCGCGCGTCGGACGCGGACCGCGACCGGGTCGCCGACATCCTCCGCGAAGCCCTGGCGGAGGGCCGGCTGACCCCGGAGGAACACTCCGAGCGGATCGACGGCGTCTACCGGGCCCGGCGGGTGGCCGAACTGGAGCCGCTGGTACGGGATCTGCCCGCGGCCCCCGCGGCCGCGCGGGCCGCGGCGCCGCCGCACTCACCGACCGACGGCGCCGCCGAGAACCTGGTGGCCGTCTTCGGTGGCGCCTCGCGCCGGGGGCGCTGGCGGGTGGGGCGCCTGACCCGCGCCTTCGCCTGCTTCGGCGGGGTCGAGATCGACCTCACCGAGGCGGTCTTCGAGCAGCAGGAGATCGTCATCCGGGCCGTCGCGCTCTTCGGCGGAGTGGAGGTCCGGGTGCCGGAGAACGTCTCGCTGCGCGGCGCGGGCCCCGGCATCTTCGGCGGATTCGACGTCCGGACCAACGAGGCCCCCGACCCCGACGCCCCCGTGGTCGTCGTCACCGGCTTCGCGGCCTTCGGTGGAGTGGACGCAAGGGCGAAACGGGGCAAACGCCTCAAGAACCTCCGGGAACGCCCCCGTAAAGAACTCGGTGACTAGCAAACTGCCACGGTGTGAATAGGCGTGCGCACAGCGGGTAGGGACTGCTGCATCGTCTCTCGTACGGCATGGGGGTGCCATCGGTCGTGCGCCTGGGAGACGGGCAAGGGTGACTCTTCAGCGAAGCCGTCGTCAGGAGTAGACCGTGCTGCAACCGCCGCATCAGCCCCTGCAGGCCCCCGCCGCCCCGCCGCAGCGCACTCCGGCTCGGGAGCAGGCAGGCCCCTGGCACTCGGAGGCGGTGTGCCGTCGCGACGAAGCGGGATTGTTCTTCGCCCCCTCGAAGGAACCGACAGCGTCGCGGCTGTCCCGGGAGGAGGCCGCGAAGCGGGTCTGCGCCCGGTGCCCCGTCATGGTCGAGTGCCGCGAGCACGCACTCCTCCAGCCGGAGCCGTACGGCGTGTGGGGCGGGCTCACCGCGGCCGAGCGCCGGGTGGTGCTGGCCCGCCGCCGGCGCCGCGACGTGGAGCTGCAGAAGGCGGCCCGCTCGGCCGTCTCGCAGATCGCCGCCGCAGGCTAGAACCGCACACGCCAGGGGCGCCCCCAGTGATGGGGGCGCCCCTGGCGTGTGCGGACCGTGCGCCCGGCGCGCCGCCCGCCGCGGGCGGAGCCGCCGCGTGTGGAACCGGTGCGTGTGGAGCCGGTGCGGCGGAATCGTTGCGGCGGGGGCGGCGCGGCGGTGTGAGTGCGGCGGTGTGGGTGCGGTGGGGTCAGCGCGGCCGGTCGAAGTCCACGGCGCTGTAGGCGCGCAGCTTCGACAGCCGGTGCCGCGAGTCGATCTGGCGGATCGTGCCCGACCGCGAGCGCATCACCAGCGACTGGGTGAGCGCGTTGTCCGAGCGGTAGCGCACTCCCCGCAGCAGCTCGCCGTCCGTGATGCCGGTCGCCACGAAGAAGACGTTCTCGCCCCAGACCAGGTCGTCGTTGGTGAGCACCTTGCCGAGGTCGTGGCCCGCGTCGACGGCGCGCCGGCGCTCCTCCTCGTCCTTGGGCCACAGCCGGCCCTGGATGGTGCCGCCGAGACACTTCATCGCACAGGCGGTGATGATGCCCTCGGGGGTGCCGCCGATGCCCAGCAGCAGATCGACTCCGGTGCCCTCGGTGGCGGCCATGATGGCGCCGGCGACGTCGCCGTCCGAGATGAACTTGATCCGGGCCCCGGCCTCGCGGATCTCCTTGACGATGCCCTCGTGGCGGGGGCGGTCGAGGATGACGACGGTCACGTCCTCCGGGGCGGAGTGCTTGGCCTTGGCGACCCGGCGGATGTTCTCGGCGACGGGCGCGCTGATGTCCACGACCCCGGCGGCCTCCGGGCCGGTGGCCAGCTTCTCCATGTAGAAGACCGCGGACGGGTCGAACATCGTGCCGCGGTCGGCGACCGCCAGCACGGAGAGCGCGTTGGTCATGCCCTTGGCGGCGAGCGTGGTCCCGTCGATGGGGTCCACGGCGACGTCGCACTCCGCACCGGTGCCGTCGCCGATCCGCTCTCCGTTGAAGAGCATCGGTGCCTCGTCCTTCTCGCCCTCTCCGATGACGACGACGCCGTTCATCGAGACGGTCGAGACCAGGGTCCGCATGGCCTTCACTGCGGCGCCGTCGGCGCCGTTCTTGTCACCGCGGCCGACCCACCGGCCCGCCGCCATCGCGGCGGCCTCCGTGACCCGGACGAGCTCCAGGGCGAGGTTGCGGTCGGGGGCCTCCGGGCTCACTTCGAGCGGGGACGGCATATGGTGCTCGGTCATCGGTGCGCACCTTCCTTGTACGACGACGGCCGGATAAGAGGGTGCCTGTGACTTTATCCGTTCATCGCGAATGTGAGCAGAGGGCCCCACGCATGAGCACCGCGGGAGGCCGCGCCGAACAGGCTCGGAACGCTTGACTGTCCGACGGACAACGGGAGTCGGGGCCCTGGCCGGACCCGGGATCCGTGACGGCGGCGATGCCGAGGGCGGGCGCCCCCGGTGCCGGCGGGGGGTGCCGGAAAGATCCGCCCGGCGATGGGGGACGATGGGGGCGTGGCAGGTATGCGCGGAACCCAGACGGTGCGGGACATGGTGCTGTCGATGGCGGTCATCGGTGTCGTCGTCGCGTCCATCTACATCTTCGTGCCGCACGACGAATCCCAGGACCCGGTGAAGCCGATCGGCTACCGGGTGGAGCTCGACACGGCCCGCCGAGCCGCGCCGTACCCGGTCGCCGCGCCCCAGGGGCTGCCGAAGACCTGGCGTGCGACCTCGGTGACCTACAACGGTGCCGGGGACGACGGCGCGGTCTGGCACCTGGGCTTCATGGACCCGACGAACCAGTACGTCGCGGTGGAGCAGAGCAACGGCCGGGCGGCGAAGTTCATCGACTCCGTCAGCCGGCGGGCCACGAAGACCGACCGCACCCAGAAGGTCGGCGACACGACGTGGGAGCGCTACGAGGGGCCGAAGTACGACGCCCTCGTGCGCGAGGGGCGCGGAGTGACGACCGTGGTCACCGGCACCGCCTCGTTCGAGCGGCTGGGGGAGATGGCCGCGGCGCTCGAGACGGCCCCGGCGAAGCCGTCCACCGCGAAGCCGGCCGCTGAGCCGTCCGCCACGAAGCCCTCCGCCACGAAGTCCTCCGCCACGAAGCCGTAGAGGCGAAGCTCCCCTCGTAACCGGACGATCGTCCGCCCGGTTCTCGGGCGGGCCGGATGCCGGGACGTCATGGTCGGGGCGTAGTGGTCGGGACCTCATGGGTGGGCCGCCGCGACCGGGACAGCTCCCGGCGGGCCAGCGACCGCTGGTGCACCTCGTCCGGCCCGTCCGCGAGCCGACCCGCGTCGGGGTGCCGGCCGTCCGCCGCCGGGCCGGGAACCGGTGGCGGCAGCCGGGGCGGGAATCCGGTGCCGGCAGCCGGGGCGGAGGCCGCTCCCGGCTGCCGTCGGCGGGCTCAGACGGTGGTGACGACCTCGTCGTACGCCAGGCGCGGGAGGCGCGGACGGAAGGCGTCCTCGGCGGGACGGCCTATGTTCACCACGGCCAGCACGGAGTGGTCGCCGTCGGGGAAGAACTCCTTGTTGACCGCGGCGGCGTCGTACCCGGTCATCGGGCCCGCGGCGAGACCGGCCGCCCGCACGCCGATGATGAAGTAGCCCGCCTGCAGCGCGGCGTTGAAGGAGCCGGCCTGCTCACGGGCGGGGCGCTCGCTGAAGAAGACGTCCTTGGCCTGCGGGAAGGGCGGGAACAGCCGCGGCAGCTCCTCGTGGAACTCGTGGTCCGTGGCCAGCACCGCCACCAGCGGGGCCGCGGCCGTCTTCGGCCGGTTGCCCTCGGACATGTGCTGCACGAGGCGCTCGCGGGCCTCGGGCGAGCGGACCAGGACGACGCGCAGCGGCGACTGGTTGAAGGCGGTCGGCGCGTACTTCACCAGGTCGTAGATCGCCTGTACCTGCTCGTCGGTCACCGGCTCGTCGGTGAACGCGTTGGCGGTGCGGGCCTCACGGAACAGCAGGTCCTGTGCGGCGGGGTCGAGGGCGAGAGTCATGTCGGAGAGCACCTTCTCTGTCGTGTGTGCGTGGGGGTGGCGGGGTCGGCCGCGGCAGAGCCCACCGTATCAAGATAGATTAACCTTCAACTAAATCGGACGCGGCGTAGGGCACGGCTGTGTAGTGCACATCACGTGCGCACCGGTTCATCCCGGTCCGGGGGATATGCGGGCACGGGGCCGACGGGGGACCGCGTGGTGCCGCGACGGACGTGGCCCTGAAGCGGACTGATTCCGCCACGGACGTGGCCCGGGGGCCGCGCGGGGATAACGGAACGGGTGAGGTCATCGGGGCGGGTCAGTCCTCGTCGCCCGGTCCGGCGCTGCCGGGAGCGCCGTCCTCCGACTCGGCGAGAGCCGCGTCCAGCCGGGCCCGCGCACCGTCCAGCCACCGGCGGCACACCTTCGCCAGCTCCTCGCCCCGCTCCCACAGGGCCAGGGACTCCTCCAGCGTGGATCCGCCCGCCTCCAGTCGGCGTACGACCTCGATCAGCTCGTCGCGCGCCTGCTCGTACGCCGGCGTCGAGCCGGCGCCGGCCGGGTCGCTCCCGGCGCCGCCGGAACCGGGGCCCGCCGAGCCGGTGGACTGCTCGTCCGTAGTGGTCATGGGCTCCAGCCTAGAGGGGGGAGACGACAGGAGAGTTGCGGCGCTGTGGCGGCGGGACCGAGGCGGTGCGGCCGCCGGGGCCGGAGGGAGGGCCGGTGCGGCGGGCGTCCACCCCGGGAGGCCTCGGGGAGAGGCGGGCACACCGGGGGACGGGTCTCACGGGTGCCCCACAGCGAGGTGACCTCATGGGGTGACCCGCACCGAGAACTCGCCCTCCGCGACCCTGGCCCGCAGCTTCTCGTCGGCCGACACCTCGTCCGCGGCGCGGACGACCGCGCCGTCCGCCCGCTGGAGCACCGCGTATCCCCGCTCCAGGGTGGCGGCCGGGGAGAGCGCCACCACCCGCGCCCGGGTGTGGGACAGCTCCGAGTCGGCCCGGTCCAGCAGATGCCCCAGCGTGCGGCGGCTCCGGCCGAGCAGCGCGTCGATCTGTTCCTCCCGCTCCTCCACCATCCGCTGCGGCCGTTCCACGCACGGGCGGTGCCGGGCCGCGGCGAGGCCCCGCTCCTCCCGGTCCAGCAGCCCGGTGACGGTGCGCAGCGCCCGCTCCCGCAGCTGCCGGATCCGGACCAGCTCCTCGCCGACGTCCGGCACCACCTTCTTCGCGGCGTCCGTGGGTGTGGAGGCGCGCAGGTCGGCGACCAGGTCGAGCAGGGGCGTGTCCGGCTCGTGCCCGATCGCCGAGACGACCGGCGTGCGGCACGCGGAGACCGTCCGGATCAGCGCTTCGTCCGAGAACGGCAGCAGGTCCTCGACGCTGCCGCCGCCCCGGGCGACCACGATCACGTCCACGTCCGGGTGCGCGTCCAGCTCCTCGACCGCCCCGATCACCTGGGGCACGGCGCGGACGCCCTGCACGGCCACGTTGCGCACCTCGAAGCGGACGGCGGGCCAGCGGTGCCGGGCGTTCTCCAGGACGTCCCGCTCCGCCGCCGAGGCCCGGCCGCAGACCAGGCCGATGAGCTGCGGCAGGAACGGCAGGGGCCGCTTGCGGTCCAGGGCGAACAGCCCCTCCGCCGCCAGCGACTTCTTCAGCTGCTCCAGCCGGGCCAGCAGCTCGCCCACCCCGACGGGCTTGATCTCCGTGGCGCGCAGCGAGAGCTGGCCGCGGGGGGCGTACCACTCGGGCTTGGCGTGCACGACGACCCGCGCGCCCTCGGAGATGATGTCGGCGACCCGGTCGAAGACGACGCGGTAGCAGGTGACCGACAGCGAGATGTCGTGCGACGGATCGCGCAGCGTCAGGAACACCACCCCGGCCCCGGGCCGCCGGGACAGCTGGGTGATCTGCCCCTCGACCCAGACGGAGCCGAGCCGGTCGATCCACCCGCCGATCAGCCGGGACACCTGCCCCACCGGGATGGGTGCGTCCGCCGAGGTGTTGAGAGCCATACCCGCAGGCTAGCCGCCCGCGCCGACAGAACCCCCGGATCCGCGTGATCCGCTTTCCGCCCTCCTGCCCGCGTACGGACCACCCGCTCGGCCCCTCGTGCGAACCCTTGTGCCGACTCTCCGGAACGCCCTGACCAGGCATGGTCCGCACCGCTCCCGGCCGGTGCCCGCCCCCGGCGGCGGGTGCGATCATCGCGTCCCTCCCACGGCCTTACGATGGGGGGCATGACTGCAACGCCCAGCCCGTCGCCCGCCACCGCCCACAGCGGAGAGGCTGCTCGCAAGACCGGCCGGGTCCTGCTCGCCGCCCCCCGTGGCTACTGCGCCGGCGTGGACCGTGCCGTGATCGCCGTCGAGAAGGCCTTGGAGCAGTACGGCGCACCCATTTATGTGCGCAAGGAGATCGTCCACAACAAGTACGTGGTGCAGACCCTGGAGAAGAAGGGCGCGATCTTCGTCGAGGAGACGGAGGAGGTGCCGGAGGGGTCCATCGTGATCTTCTCGGCGCACGGCGTCGCCCCGGTGGTGCACGACGAGGCCGCCCAGCGGAAGCTCGCCACCATCGACGCCACCTGCCCGCTCGTCACCAAGGTCCACAAGGAAGCCGTCCGCTTCGCCCAGGACGACTACGACATCCTCCTCATCGGCCACGAGGGCCACGAGGAGGTCATCGGCACCAGCGGTGAGGCGCCCGAGCACATCACGCTGGTGGACGGCCCGGACGATGTGAAGAACGTCGAGGTCCGCGACGAGTCCAAGGTCGTCTGGCTCTCCCAGACGACGCTCTCCGTCGACGAGACGATGGAGACCGTGGGCGCCCTCAAGGACCGCTTCCCGCAGCTGATCAGCCCGCCCAGCGACGACATCTGCTACGCCACCCAGAACCGGCAGGTGGCCATCAAGCAGGTCGCGGCCGAGTCCGACCTGGTGATCGTCGTCGGGTCGAAGAACTCCTCCAACTCCGTCCGTCTGGTCGAGGTGGCGCTGGGCGCCGGTGCCAAGGCCGGTCACCTGGTGGACTTCGCCGAGGAGATCGACGAGGCCTGGCTCGAGGGCGTCGGCACGGTCGGTGTCACCTCCGGCGCCTCGGTCCCGGACGTCCTGGTCGAGGGCGTGCTGGAGTGGCTGAAGGAGCGCGGCTACGGCGACGTCGAGGTCGTGCAGCCGATGGAGGAGAGCCTGACCTTCTCGCTGCCGAAGGAGCTGCGGCGCGACCTGCGCGCCGAGGCCGCGGCCTCGGCGGGCACGGAGCCCTCCCAGGACTGACGGCCGGACGGCCCGCGGCCGGCCGTTCCCGGGCACCGATGCCCGTCAATATCCGCGCATGTCCGCGAACGGGCAGCGATCCGCGTCGTCCGAGAAGTGACGCGCGGTCGCTGCCCGTAGCGTTGTTCTCATGCAGCGACACATTTTCGGTGTGGACATCGGCGGATCGGGCATCAAGGGCGCCCCGGTCGACCTCTACCAGGGCGACCTGGCCGAAGCGCGGCACAAGGTGCTCACTCCGCACCCGGCGACGCCGGAGGCGGTGGCCGAGGGCGTCAAGAAGGTCGTGGACCACTTCGGGTGGTCCGGGCCGGTCGGGGTGACGTTCCCCGGCGTGGTGACCGGCGGCATCACCCGCACCGCCGCCAACGTCGACGCGGGCTGGGTGGACCGGGACGCCGAGGGCCTGCTCGCCGACCGGCTCGGCCTGCCGGTGACCGTCCTGAACGACGCCGACGCGGCCGGCACCGCCGAGCTGGCCTTCGGGGCGGGCCGGGGACGCTCGGGGACGGTGATCCTGCTGACGTTCGGCACCGGCATCGGCAGCGCGGTGTTCACCGACGGCCGGCTCGTGCCCAACACCGAGCTCGGCCACCTGGAGCTGAGCGGCCACGAGGCGGAGAAGCGCGCCTCCACCAAGGCCAAGGAGGACGAGGACCTCAGCTGGTCCCACTGGGCGCGGCGGGTCCGGAAGTACCTGGCCCACCTGGAGATGCTGTTCTCGCCCGGGCTGTTCATCATCGGCGGCGGCGTGAGCCGCAAGGCCGACAAGTTCCTCCCGCTGATCGACGGCATCCGCGCCGAGATCGTCCCCGCGGAGCTCCAGAACAACGCGGGCATCGTCGGCGCCGCCATGGCGGCCTTCGAGCGGCGGGGGAGCGAGGGGCCGACGGTGGGGCCGGCGGGGGGAGCGACGGGGGCGCGGCCGGGTGCGGGGCCGGGCGTCAGTGGGGGCGCGGGGCCGGGTGCGGGCTCGGGCGCCGGTGGGGGCGCGGGGCCGATCCCGGGCGCCGGGGCGGGCTCCGCGGCGGAGGCTTCGGCTTCCACGGACGGCGGCGCGGCCTCGGGCTCGGGTCCGTCGTAGGGCACGCCATGGCCTGGTCCCTGGGAGTCACATGGGCCTGGGCCCTGTGAGTCATCGGAGGAGGGCGAGGGCCGGCGGGGCTCCGGCGCCGGACTGGCGGGACAGCCGGCTCGACCGGGGGTCATGCCCGGCTCGGGAGCTCATGCCCCTCGGGAGGTCACGCCCCAGGAGCTCCGGGCCCGGCTCAGGAGCTCCAGCCGGGCGGGGAGAAAAGGGTTGGGGCCGGGGTCGGGGTCGGGGAGTGCGGCGCGGCCCGGAATGAGGCTGGTCAGGCGCTCTCGGGCTGCGGGCGCTCGGCCGTCGGCTGGCCGCCCCCCGGCGTGCGCGGCGTACTCCCCGTGCGACGGGCGCGGCTGCCGAGCAGAAGCACCTTGCGCACCACCACGACGAGCACCGCGGTCAGCGTCCCGCCGTAGAGCCAGCCCGCCTGGAGCGCGAGCTGGGTGAACACCGCCATCACCTGGCTGCCGAACCCGCCCGAGCCGCCGCTGACCGGCACGAGTCCGGCCGCGAACGAGATCGGCGCGCTGATCGGCGCCGCGACCAGGTCGGACGGCCTTACCCAGAGGGCACAGAGCGCGCTGGTGAGCAGGAACAGCAGTCCGTAGGGCAGCGCGGCGGCGTCCAGCAGCAGCCCGTCGAGCATCCCGCCGACGATCATCACGACGAGCGAGGCCAGCCCGCAGCCGAGACCGGTGAGCCGGGGACCGGGAAGCCGCTTCCCGAACCGCCGCAGCCCGGCGGGCGCCGGGGCGCCGGGGGACCGCTGCCCGGCGCGGTGAACGGTGGCCGGCTCCTGCTGGGCGCCTCTACGCGGCCGGGGCGTGCGCATGCTGGGTTGCTCCACCCGACCAACGTAGGTCGCGGGGGGCGCGGAACCCGGGGTGGGACACGCGGTTTGAGCCACCTTGGCGGTATGTTCGGCCGATAGTCCGAGCGGCCGATAGTCCGTGCGGTCGACAGCCGGGGTGATCGACAGCCGGGGTGATCGACGGTCCGTGGGTCGATGGTCCGTGCTCGACGATCCGTGCGGCGCCGGCCCGAGCTGCGGGTGGGCCGTGCGGTGGGGCGGCCCGGACGCGGAGCGGGGCAGGGCGTGGGCGCGGAACCTGGGAGCGGGATCTGTGAGCAGGACCTGGGAATGGCGGCTCACGGCAGACGTCGCCTGGGATCGGCAGCGGTGGCCCACGGCAGACGTTGCCCGGGGTCGGCAGCGGGGTCGGCAGCGGGGTCGCCGGAAGATGGCCGGGGCGCGTCCGGAACACCGGGCCCGTCGGCGGTCCGCGGGCAGGGAAACCGGCCCCGTAGACTGGATGACCGGCCCCGGCCCGGGGCCCGTCCTCCACCATCGTTCTCGCTACGGGAAGTCGCCACGTGTCGCTCACGATCGGAATCGTCGGCCTGCCGAATGTCGGCAAGTCGACCCTTTTCAACGCCCTGACCAAGAACGACGTGCTGGCGGCCAACTACCCGTTCGCCACCATCGAGCCGAACGTCGGCGTCGTCGGTGTCCCGGACCCGCGCCTCGACAAGCTGGCCGAGATCTTCAGCTCGCAGCGCAAGCTCCCGGCGACCGTCGACTTCGTCGACATCGCGGGCATCGTGCGCGGCGCCTCCGAGGGCGAGGGCCTGGGCAACAAGTTCCTGGCGAACATCCGCGAGTCGGATGCGATCTGCCAGGTCATCCGGGCGTTCCACGACGAGAACGTCGTCCACGTGGACGGCAAGGTCTCGCCCAAGGACGACATCGAGACGATCAACACCGAGCTGATCCTCGCCGACCTCCAGTCCGTCGAGAAGGCGATCCCGCGCCTGACGAAGGAGTCCCGCCTCCAGAAGGACAAGGTCGCGGTCCTCGGGGCGGTCGAGGCGGCCAAGAAGATCCTTGAGGAAGGCCGGACCCTCTTCTCCGCCGGCATCACCAAGGGCACCGAGCAGGGCGCGCTCCTCCACGAGCTGCACCTGCTCACCACCAAGCCCTTCCTCTACGTCTTCAATGTCGACGAGGACGAGCTGGTCGACGAGGCGTTCAAGGACGAGCAGCGCAAGCTGGTCGCGCCCGCCGAGGCGATCTTCCTCAACGCGAAAATCGAGTCCGAGCTGATCGAGCTCGACGACGAGGAGTCGCTGGAGCTCCTCCAGTCGATGGGCCAGGACGAGCCGGGCCTCGCGACGCTGGGCCGCGTCGGCTTCGAGACCCTCGGCCTGCAGACGTACCTCACGGCCGGCCCCAAGGAAGCCCGCGCCTGGACGATCAAGAAGGGCGCCACCGCCCCGGAGGCGGCCGGTGTGATCCACACCGACTTCCAGAAGGGCTTCATCAAGGCCGAGATCGTCTCCTACGAGGACCTCCTCGACTGCGGCTCCATCCCGGAGGCCCGCGCCAAGGGCAAGGCCCGCATGGAGGGCAAGGACTACGTGATGCAGGACGGGGACGTGGTGGAGTTCCGCTTCAACGTCTAGGCGCATTTCCACCACGCCGCGTTTGCCGAACGCGCAGGTCATAAGGGGGCCGACCCAGATTGGGTCGGCCCCCTTATGACGCTTTCCCGTGCTGGGGTATCCGACGACTGTCGTCTCTCCTCGCGCACGACAGCGCATGATGCTAACTTTTGGGTTACTAACCTTGTTGTTAGTTTCATGCGTGGAGGTCGGCAGGCATGGTGGACTTCGTAGGCCGTCGGCAGGAGCTGGCGACGCTGGAGTGCGAGCTGCAGAGGGTGGCGGCAGGCGTCGGGAGTGAGCGGCCGGGACGTTGCGTGATGCTGCGCGGGCGGCGCCGAGTGGGCAAATCGCGGCTCGTCGAGCGGTTTGCGGAGCGATCCGGGGCCCCATTCCTGTTCTACGCCGCCACTGGTGCGTCCTCCGAGACCGATCTGGCACGGCTGGCCCGGGACGCCCAGGCATCCACGCTGCCCCTGGCGCAGCTGGTGGCCGCCGCGCGACCGGAGAGCTGGGACGCCGCGTTCGACGTGCTGGCCGCAGCGCTGCCTGCCGACCGGGCGAGCGTGCTGGTCATCGACGAGGTGCCGTACCTGATGGATACCGGCGGCGCCTTCGAGGGGATGCTGCAGCGAGCCTGGGATCGCGTTCTGGAAACCAAGCCGGTGCTGCTGATCCTCATCGGCTCGGATCTGTCGATGATGGAGGCGCTGAACAGCTACGGGCGCCCCTTTCACCAGCGCGGCCGGGAGATGGTGCTCGGGCCGCTGAACCCCGCCGAAGTCGGGCGGATGCTGGGACTGGACCCGGCGGAAGCCTTCGACGCCGCGCTGGTCACCGGCGGGCTGCCGTTGGTCTGCGCGGAGTGGCCGTACGGTGCGGGGCTCTGGGATTTTCTCGGCGAGGCGCTGCAAGATCCGGTCTCGGCGCTGCTGGTTTCTGCCGAGCGCTCACTGGCAGCGGAGTTTCCGCCGCAGGCTCAGGCGCGCAGGGTGCTCGCGGCGATCGGCAGCGGCGAACGGACCTTCACCAACATCGCCCGCGCGGCCGGCGGGATCGGTGCCACGCCGTTGCAGCGAGCGCTGGAACTGCTCACGGAGAAGAGGATCGTCGCCGCGGAACTCCCCGTATCCCTGCGCCCCTCGAAGGACCGACGCTACCGGGTGACGGATCCCTACCTGCGTTTTTGGCTGCACCTTCTCGGCCCCTCCATGGAGGAGATCGAGCGGGGAAGGGGCGATCTGACCTTGGCGCGGATCCGGGAGAACTGGAACAGCTGGCGTGGCCGGGCCGTCGAGCCGCTCATCCGCGAGGCGCTCGCCCGGATACTGCCTGACGACCAGCTGCCCGCGGCCCCCGCGGTGGGCGGCTACTGGACCCGCACCAACGACGTCGAGATCGACCTCGTCGGGGCGGACCGCGCGCCCATCGCCAAGGAGCTGCTGTTCGTCGGCTCCATCAAGTGGCTGGAGCAGTCACCCTTCGACCGGCACGACCTGGCGGCTCTCCACCGCCACCGCGCCGCGCTCACCCCCGACCCCGTCCCGGTCGTGGCGGCCTCGCGCAGCGGAATCGACTGTCCGGGGCTCGATGCCGCGTACGGCCCCGGCGATCTGCTGGCGGCATGGCCGCTGTGAGCGGCGGATGGCAGGCGCGGCGTGGGAGTTGGGGAGCGCCATCAGGCTGAACGGACGTCGTGGAGAAGTCTCTCGAACCTCGGCCCCTCACTGACCGCTGTTGTGTAGCGTTGGCGGTCCTGAGCCTCCTCATGCTTTGTCGTGCATCCCGTGCCGGGACGGTGCTGGGATGCGCCCGCATTCCAGCAGGTCAGAGGATCGTGGTGGAGTTCCGCTTCAACGTCTGAGCGGGTGACGTCAACGCCAGGTCGCCGATCTCGCGTACATGCTGGTGCGGGGTCGGTTCCTTCGGGGGTCGGCCCCTTCCGCTGTCCCTGGCCGGGACGGTGTCGGGCCTTCTGCCGCGGACGTCGTTGGAGGGCGTGGTTCAGGTGTCGTAGATCGTGGAGCGATGGCCGACGTGCACGACCCACACCACTAGTTCCCCGTTGTCGATCGTGTAGACGACGCGGTAGTCGCCGACTCGCAAGCGGCGGCGGTCGGGTTGAGACACAAGTGCGGTGGTGTTGAAGCCGAGCGGGTCGCTCTCCAGCTCCGTCAGCTTGGCCAGGATGCGGAGCGCCATGGCCCGGGGAATCTTCCGCAGCTCGGCCTGGGCTTCCGGTCGAAACGTGGTGCGGTACTCACTCACTGCGCGCCAGCGTCTCCCTCATGATGTCCTCGATGGGGATACCGGCCGACGGGTTCGCCATGCGCTCGTCGATGATCCGGTTGATCTCGCGCTCTTCCCATTCCTGGTACCTGCGGAGTACCTCGATGGACACCACGGCGGCGACCTCTTTGCCGCGGCGGGTAATCACTGTGGGCAGATCATCACGGTCGGCCCGCTCCACGACCTCGGCCAAGTGGGCGCGTACATCGCGGATGGACTCTATGGGCAGTGGCTGTGTCATGACGCAAGTGTACTGAATGGTCCATGTGTACACCACTGGCCTATGTGTACACCATGCTCATCTTCGTTCGCCGGATGTGCTTCCGTTTGGCAGAACCTGCTCTGGGTTGAGTCCTCATGCTTGCGTTTTCGCAGGTGGGAGCCGTGTGGTCGGCGATTCGCATCAAGGCGTGTGCCGATAGTGCGCCGACACTAGGACGGTGCGCCGCCCAGGACCTCCACCCTGCCGGTGTCGAGCGAGTAGTAGGCGCCGACTACGGCCAGGTCGCCCTTGCGGACGAGTGGTGCCAGGTCCCGGTTGTCGCGGAGGTCGGCCGAGACCAGCTCGACCTGGTTGCGGGCCATGGTGTCCACCGGGTCGGCGCCGCCGCCCTTCCGGACCGTCTCGTCGTACGCCGGGCGCAGGGCCTTCACGATCGCCTCCAGGTTGCCGGGCAGCGGTTCGTTGTCCCGGAAGGACTGGTAGGCCGCTTCGACGGCGCCGCAGCGCTGGTGCCCGAGGACCACGATGAGCGGGGTGCCGCTCGTCATCGGCCCGTATTCCACCGAGCCGGTGACCACCGGGTCGATCGCCTCCCCGCCCGTGCGCATGACGTAGAGGTCGCCCAGCCCGGTGTCGAAGAGGAGCTCCGGCGGCACCCGGGAGTCGATGCAGGCGAGCACCGAACCGAAGGGCTTCTGTTGCTGGGCCACGAACTCCCGCCGGTTCGGATCCCGGTCGGGGTGCCGGAGGTCTCCGCTCACCCAGCGCTCGTTGCCGTCCATCAGGCGCGTGAACGCGGCGGCGGGCGTGGTCGGCCGCTTGTCCGGCGAGGTGCTGGGCGAGGACGGGGCGGTGTTCAGCGACGAGCATCCGCCGAGCGCCGCCGTGGCGAGCCCCAGTCCGCCGGCCAGCAGCCCGCCGGTGAGCAGAGCTCTGCGATCCGGGAGTCCCGCTCTCTGCATCGGCCGTTTCCCCTTAGTCCGCTGCAGGCACGTCCGCGTGCCGTGACCGGGGCGATTGTTCAGCGTGCCGGGGATTTCCGGCGGCAGGCGCAAGCGGGCGGGGGCGGCTTTTGGTACTGACGGCCCACGGCGGGCCACGGGCTCAGCTGCCGGCTCGCAGATGCTGGGTGAGACCGCGCAGCGCGGTCCACGTCTGTGGGCCGGTTCCGTCGCCGAGGGGGTAGTGGAGCGCGGGGCGTCCTGGACGACCCAGCGGTGGGGGTGACGCCCAGTGCGGCGCGGGCGGGGAGGGTGAGGCGCGCCGTGCCGGGGTGATCTGCAGAGCGCGGTCGCTGGTGATCTCTGTGCGCAAGGCGTCCGAGAGTCGGCTGATCATGGCGACCACGGGGCGTCCAGGCAACCAGCTGACGACGAGGGGCGGCATCGAGGGGACAGGGCCGCCTTGCTCGACGGCCGACGAGAAACGGTACGTACCGGCCCAGGAGGTCACTGTGGGCAGATGTGCATGTGTGGCAGCGATGGACCGAGCCGGGATCGTCGGTGGGTCCAAGCATTCTGCGAGGCGGGGCCCGGGCCTACTCCGGAGGCAAGGGCTGCTTGCTCTCGTCTCCGAACAGGTATCCGTACATCGCCGCCAAGTAGCCGTACAGGACATGCTCGTCGGGAAACTCGATGTCCGTCAGGGACTCGTAGTCGCCCACGGTGAGGTCCCGGGTCTTCACGCTGTGCTCCAGCCCCTGCCGGACAGCTTCTACGTATTCGCGCTTGAATGCGTGCAGGGCTGGGCGAAGGTAGTCGCTTGTGTCGTAGGCCTCTTCAAGGCTGAGATAGGTGCGGATGAAGGTCCGCAGTTCCCGGTTCATTGCGTCCCCACTCCAGGTATGCCGTCCAGGAGGCGAATTCACGTGCGGGGGTACCGAAGACTCCCGCTCGCTGTGCTCACGTTCTCGGCCGCTCGTCGATGACGCCGTACGCCACTGGCGCTGGCGGAGCGTCCTCGGAACGGTCCAGCCGCAGCATTGCCGACCCCGACGGTGGTTGAGGTCAGCTGACGCTCGCGCCGCGGAGCGGCCAGGAGCCCCTTTCGCCTTGAACGCTGCTGATTTTTCGCGAGGCCTTCAGGAACTCGTAGTTGATGTTTCCGTCATCAGGCAGAGATCGGCGCGTTCGTTTGTCGAAGGTGAGCGTGCGGTGCATGGCATCGGCGTCGAAGCCGAAGAGGTACCGAATGCCCTCTTCCCCTTCTTCCAGCATGCGGAAATACGCTATCGAGGCCAAAGTCATTACCGCCTGGCATTCGGAGGTGTCAGAGGCGTCGGAGGGGAGAGGGGTCAGGAGCGCGGCTTGCCGGACTGGTCGTCCTGCTCCGCCTTCTTCTTCTCCTTGATGCGCACGACTTCCTTGCGGACCTCGGCCTGCGTGGCGCGCTCCTGCTGCAGCCACTCGGGGTCTTCCTGCTTCAGCGTCTCGATCTGCTCCGTGGTGAGGGGCTCGGTGACGCCGCCGCGTGCGAGGCCGGAGATGGAGACGCCCAGCTTCGAGGCGACGACCGGTCGCGGGTGCGGGCCGTTGCGGCGCAGCTCCTGCAGCCACTCGGGCGGGTCGGTCTGCAGCGCGTTCAGCTCGCTGCGTGAGACGACACCCTCCCGGAATTCCGCGGGGGTGGCCTCGAGGTACACACCCAGCTTCTTCGCCGCGGTTGCGGGCTTCATCGTCTGGGAGGTCTTGTGCGACGTCATGCCGTCCAGGGTATCGAGCGTGTGCGTGGCCGCCGACCACGGCCGTCACTCGGGACCGGGGGACGTAGCGCCTGGGCCCCCAGTCCCGAGTGGGGCCGCAGGGCCTGGGGCCGTCACCCCCCGGCCCACGGCCGCTGTCCCGGGCCGTGGCCGGTAACCTGGCGGGGTGACTGGCTCCGAGACGTCCCCCTTGTTCCGGCTCGCGTATGTCCCGGGTGTGACGCCGGCCAAGTGGGTGCGGATCTGGAACGAGCGGCTGCCCGACATTCCTCTGGATCTTGTCGCGGCAACCGCCGCGGAAGCCCCCGAGCTGCTGCTCAGCGGTGGCGCCGACGCGGGCTTCGTGCGGTTGCCGGTCGACCGGACGGCGCTGAGCGCGATCCCCCTCTACACCGAGACCACGGTGGTCGTGGTGCCGAAGGACCACGTCGTGACGGCGGCCGAGGAGGTGTCCGTCGAGGACCTGGCCGACGACATCGTGCTGCACCCCCTCGACGACACCCTCGACTGGGAGCGCCTGCCGGGGCAGCCGGCGATCGAGCGCCCGGCCACGACCGGGGACGCCATCGAGCTGGTGGCGGCGGGAGTGGGAGTGCTGGTCGTTCCGCAGTCCCTCGCCCGGCTGCACCACCGTCGGGACCTCACCTACCGTCCGCTGTCGGACGCTCCCCAGTCGCGCGTCGCACTGTCCTGGCCGGAGGGGGAGACTCCCGACCTGGTGGACGACTTCATCGGGATCGTCCGCGGCCGGACCGTCAACAGCACGCGCGGGCGGGCCGGGGCCGCGGCGCAGTCGCAGGACAAGCGGTCCGACGCCGGCGGTGCGGGCGGCTCCGGCCGGAAGTCCGCGGGCGGCGGAACCGGCAGGTCGGGGGGCAAACCGACGGGGCGGACCGCCGGGAGGGCGGCCGGGAAGCCGACCGGCAGGACGGCGGGCAAGGGTCGGGGCAGTGGTTCCGGTGGCGCCAAGGGCGGCAAGCGAGGAAAGCCCCGCGGCAGGTCGTAGCCCGTATTCCCGCCGCGAGCCCTCATCTCCGAGCCGCGAGATCCCGTCTCCCGGCCCCGAGCCCACATCTCACATCCCCGAGGTCCCCGGCCCCGAGCCCACATCCCCCAGCCCTGAACCCGGAGCGCCGACCTCCCGGCCCTGAGCCTGGAGCCCACATCCGCCAGCCCTGAACCCGGAACTCCCGGCCCCGAGCCTGGAGCCTCCGGCCCCGAGCCCGGAGGCCCGAACGCCCAGCCCCCGGCCCCGCCCGGAGCACCGAACTCCCAGCCCCGAGCCTGGAGCCCGCGCAGCCCCCGAGCCCGGAGCCCCGAACGCTTAGCCCCTGGCCCCGCCCGGAGCGCCGACCTCCCAGCCCCGAGGCCCGAGCCCTCAGCCCCGCCCCGGCGTCACGCCCCGCCGAACCAGCCCGGGACGTCCAGGCGGAACAGGTCCTGCGGGGTCACCGTGCGCAGGTCGTTCTCCAGGGCGTGCAGGCGTTCCTCGCCCAGCGTCGCTGCCCACCGCGCCCGTAGATCGTCGAAGATCCGGGCCGAGCGGGTGAGGCAGTCGACGCCCCGTTCGGTCAGCTGGACCGTTTTGCGGCGGGCGTCGTGGGGATCGGTCGCCCGCTGGACGTAGCCGAGGCGTTCGAGGGAGTCGATCGTCTTGCCCGCGGCCTGTTTGGAGACGCCGAGGGTGCGGCCCAGCTCGGCGGCCGTGGTGCCGTACGGGCCGATGGCCTGGAAGACGAATCCGTGCAGGGGACGCACGTCGGGATGCCCCTGGCGGGCGAGTTCGGCGTGCAGATCGTCGATGAGGACCCGGAATCCGAGGAACAGGCGCAGGGGCAGTTCGAAGCCGGGGGTGGCGGCGGGATCACTTGACACGATCGACAACCAGGTTCACTGTTACGGCGAGAAGGACAACCATGTTGTCGAGTGTAGGAGGCTCCACGATGCCTGTCATCCGTCATGCCGAAGCCCGCCGGACCGAGACGCCGAACGCTGTCATGACCACCCTCGCCTCGCCCACTCAGGGACCTGCCGACGGGCTCGCCGTCTGGCGGGTCGCGATGCGGCCCGGGCAGGCCGGGCCCGAGCACACCTTCGACACGGAACAGGTCTGGACCGTGCTCGAGGGCGGCGCCCGGATCGACCTCGGCGGGGAGGTGGTGACCGTGACGTCCGGGGACACCGTGGTGATGCCCGCGGGCGTCCCCCGGCGGGTGTTCTGCGACGGGCCCGAGGGGCTCACCGCCGTGGTCGCCTCCCGGGCCGGCGGGCAGGCGCAGGTGCGGGAGGCCGTCGGACCGGACGCCGACGGATGCGCCGTACGGGACGGTGAACGCCTGGTCCCGGCCTGGATCGCGTAATCGGTCCGATGGCCGCAGCCGGGCACGTGCTCGGCTGGATGACGACCAGGACCGGGCCACGATCCGGCATGAAGCCGAGGTCGAGGCCGAGGCCGAACGGGGAGCGCGAACCCACGGAGCGCGAACACAGGGGGCGCGCATGCAGGGAGCGCGCATGCAGGACGTACGAACGGGGCGCGTGGCCAGCGGTGTTCATTGCTGTGTTCATTGCTGACGGGGTCTCGGGCCCGGGACGGTCCGGCCCGCCGTCGGCCTTCCGTCCGCGGGTTCGTCCTGGGCGTGGTCGCAGCGTTCCGCGTCCGGCCAGGGGAGGAGCGTGCCGTCCGCGTCCTCGACCAGGAGCCGGCCGTCCTGGACCAGTACCCCGCGCGGCGGCTGCGCCCCGTACAGGCTCGCCGTCGTGTACGCGGCGCTGAGGCCGCCCAGGTCGTGGACCAGTCCGATCCTGAAGAGTGACCGGGTCTCCTCGATGGCCTCGTGGTCACCGGCCCGGATGACGATCCGCAGGTCGGGCGCGACCGCCAGGGCCGCCACGGACACCGCGATGTTGTCGAGGTCGTCCGAGGCGACGGCGGCCAGCGCCTGCGCCCGGTGCAGGCCGAGTTCCCGCAGGACGAAACGGTCCTGGGCGTCGGCCACGACGACCGGGACGCCGAGTGCCCTGGCCAGCCGGAGGTTGGGGGCCTGCGGGTCGCGTTCCACGGCGATCACGCCGATGCCCAGGTCCTGCAGTTCGGTGCAGAGCCGCAGGCCCACCTGCCCCAGACCGACGACCACCACATGCCCGGCCCGCGGCAGTGCCCGGGGGCCCACGATGCCGACGGAACGCGGCGCGAGCATCCGGTCCACCATCCCGGCGGTGAAGACCGCCGTGAAGGCCATGGTGATCAGCATCGCGACGATGCCGAACACCAGGTACGGGGTGTCCGGACCGTGCGGGGACGCCGGGCCGACGGTGGAGACCGTGCGCGTCGCCTCGAACAGCGCCTCCACCGGCGGCCGGTGGTGCAGGAACACCAGCCAGGCCCAGTCCGAGAGGAGGACGGCGAGCAGCCCGCCCAGCCCGGCCAGCATGATCCGCGAACTGCCGTCGTGCGGCCGCAGTTGCCCCCGGAGCCGCCCTGCCCGGGCCCGGTACCGCAGCGCCCGGGGCGCGCGGTAGGGCGTGCGCCGCAGGGAACCGTTCTCCCAGTGGGCGGCGGCATGGCCGGATTCCGTACGGCTCAGGGACACCAGAGAGGGCTCGATGCAGGCGGCCAGGAAGGTGGGGGCGACGACGTCGGCGGGGGAGGTGACCCGGCAGTTCGGGACCACGCGCACCAGTTGCTCGGCCACGGTCCGGTCGAAGATGGTCACCACCAGGCGGACATGCGGGCGGATGTGCTCCACGGCGAGGGCGTAGCGGAGGGACTCCACGTCATCGAGGAGGATCGCCACGCCGGCCACGCCGCCCGAGTCCGCCACGCCTGCTACGCCGCCCGTGGCCCCGCCCGGGGCCGTTCCGTCGGGGGCGAGGGCCGCGCGCAGTTCCTCGTCCGTGGGCTGGGTGAGGTGGCACACGGTGTGTCCCGCGGCCTGCAGGGTGCCGCAGACCTTGCGGGCCACATCGCCGCCGATCACCACGTAGTACCGGCCGGGTGGTGCCCCGTTCCCCTCGGGCGGGGCACCGGCGGTCCCGGCGGCCCGCCCGAGGGGAGACGGGTCCCCGGCGCGCGGGGGCACCGAGGACCCGGGCGCCCGGAGCGTCGACGCACCGGATGCCCCGGCGGTCGCCGGACCGGATGACGCTCCGACCGTCGACGCACCGGACGCCCCGGCGGTCGCCGCACCGGACGACGCTCCGTCCGCCGACGCACCGACTCCCGAGGGGCCGCATCCCCCGGGCGCCCGGAGCGCGGAGGCCTCGGGCGCCCCGGACGTCCCGAGCACGGAGGCCGCCCGCGCCCCCGGCGCCCGGGGCGCCGAGGCCTCCGCCCCGGGCGCCTCAGACACCGAACGCGCAGTCATCGGACCGGTAGGGATCGCAGGCCGCGCACCGCGGTTCCCCGCAGCCGGCGCAGGTGGTCAGCGGCTCCCCGCAGTGGCACCGCATAGCGCCGGGCCGATTGGCCCCGGCGGCCCGGCCGGGCCCGCGGGACCGGGCAGCCGGCGCGGCCGGAGCGGAATCGACGGACGGGGCAGGCGACGCGTATCGCGAGGGCACGGTCATCGTTCCCCTCCCTGCTCCCCGGCCTCCGCGGCCCGGTCCGCTTCGGCCCGGCCCGCCCCCGGCCCATCCGCCTCCACCGGCACCGCCCCCGTCTCAGCCGTCCGCCCCAGCAGCGAGTGCCGGTACCCGTACAGCCCGTAGACCGCGAGGCCGAGCAGGAACCAGACCACGAAGCGCAGCCAGGTCGTCGGCTGGAGCTGGAAAACCAGCCAGAGCGAGAAGGCGATACCGATCAGCGGCAGCACCGGCATGCCCGGGCAGCGGAACGACCGCGGCAGCTGCGGCGACCGGTAGCGGAGGACGATCACCGCGGCGGAGACCACCACGAAGGCGAGCAGGATGCCGATGTTGGTGAGCTCCGCGGCCTCCGCGATCGGCATGAACCCGGCCATGACCGCGGACACCGCGCCCACGATCCACGTCGGGCGGTGCGGCACCTCGGTGCGCGGGTGCACCTTCGCGAACCAGCCCGGGAGCAGTCCGTCCCGGCTGATCGCGAACCAGACGCGGGAGGCGCCCAGCATGAACGAGAACAGCACGGTGAGGATGCCCACGATCGCCCCGACCGCGATGACGTCCGCGAAGCCGGGCAGCCCCACGGCCGCGAAGGCCGAGGAGAACGCGCTCTCCGGGTCGATCCGGTCGAACGGCTGCATGCCCGTCAGCACCCCGCAGGCGAGCAGGTACAGCACCATGGCGATGGCCAGCGAGAGCAGGATCGCCCGCGGCAGATTGCGCTGCGCGTCCTTCGACTCCTCCGCCGCGGTGCTCATCGCGTCGTAGCCGAAGACGGCGAAGAAGACGGTGGCCGCGCCGGTCACCACACCGCCGAAGCCGTACGGCAGGAACGGGCTGAGGTTGCCGGAGTTCACATGGAACGCGCCGACCACGATGACCGCCAGCACGATCGCGATCTTCACGAAGACCAGGATCGTCTCGATCCGCGCACTGGTCTTCATGCCCCGGTTGAGCAGCCAGGCGATGAGCAGGCAGAGCAGCGCGGCGAAGAGGTCGACCCGGTGGCCGGAGCCGGTGCCCGGGGCGCCGAGCATCCACGCCGGGAGGTCGATCCCCAGCCCTTGGAGGAGGAACGAGAAGTAGCCGGAGATGCCGATCGCCACCACCGCGACGATCGCCGTGTACTCCAGCAGCAGATCCCAGCCGATCAGCCAGGCGACGACCTCGCCGAGCACGGCGTAGCTGTAGGTGTACGCGGACCCGGCGCGCGGGATCATCCCGGCGAACTCGGCGTAGGCCAGCGCCGCCGTTGCACTGGCGACCCCGGCGATGATGAACGACAGACTGACGGCGGGCCCGGCGGTGCCCTTGGCGACCGTCCCGGCCAGCGAGAAGATCCCGGCGCCGATGATCGCGCCGAGGCCGATCGCGGTGAGCTGCCAGAGCCCCAGGGTGCGCTTCAGGCCGGACCGCTTGCTGTCGTCGGGGCCGCCGGTGATCGGTTGGCGGCGGAAGATGCCGGTGGACGGACCGGCTCTGCCTGCTGTGGTCATGGGTCACTCCCATCGGAAGGGGTGGCGCGTCCCGGTTCACGGCCGCGCGCCCGGGGATGCCGGGCGGGGAACAGCGGCCGTTCGCACCCCGGGGTGGGGGTTTCCGCAGGCCGGAAGGGGGACGACAGTCCGGTCGGCCGGGGAGGCGGGCCCCGCGGAGCAGGTCGTGCGTCACACCGGGCCTGCCGGGAAGGTAGGGGCGCACCGGGAGCCGGACCCATCGACAAGTGCCACATCTTCCGGTCCCGGATTGCTCCATCTGCTCAAAGGCCGCGGGGCGGGGCGGTGGGTATCGTTCGCCGTGGGTTCCCACCGGCTTTCCGGTGAGTTTCCGCCGAGTGCCCCGACCGGAGGCGCCCGGGCCGGGCAGGCAGCCGGGCCGCGGACGCCGGGAGCGAACGGATATGAGGCCCGAGTACCAGGACATCGTCGACGAGGTTTCACGGCTGCTGGAAGCACCCGCGATCCTCGAGGAGCGCAGTCTCGCCCTGATCGCCTTCTGCGCTCACGACGGCGCGATCGACACCGTGCGGGAGCGGTCCATCCTGCAGCGGCAGTCCTCTGCCGAGATCCGCGAGCACTTCGAGGGCTACGGCATCAGCACCGCCACCGGGCCGGTCCGCATCCCCGCGGATCCCCGCTCGCGGGTGATGGCCCGGCTGTGCCTCCCGGTCCGCTGGCAGGGCATCACGTACGGGTACCTGTGGCTGCTCGACGAGGGCCGGGAGATCGAGGAGACCCTGCTGCCCCGCGCGATGGCGCTGGCGTCACGGGCGGGGGCGCTGATGGCTACCGAGCTGCACCTGCGCGAGGACCTGGGCTACCGGCTGCGCGACCTGATCTCCGTCTCGCCCGAGGTCCGGGAGCAGGCGGCGGTGGAGATCGGCGACCTGGGACACGTGCCCCGCGGCACCCCGGTCGCCGCGATCGCGCTGCGGTTCCACGGGACGGGCCGGGGCGGCTGTGACGCACGGTACGCACGAGGCAGTGGGGACGCACCGTACGCACGAGGCAGTGGGGACGTGCGGCACGCGCAAGGCAGTGGGGACGCACCGTACGCACGGGGCAATGGTGACGCACGGTACGCACCGGGCAGTGGGGATGCGCGGTACGCACCGGGCAGCCGTGGCGCACAGTACGTACCGGGCACAGGTGACGCCCGGTACGTCCGGGACCGGGGAGGCATCCCGTCCATGCGGGAGCAGCCGGACGCGGCCGCCGCGAAGGTCCCGGAGCAGTGGGATCCCCGGGACGCCCTGGCGACCCTGCTGTGGGGACTGCCGCGGCAGGTGCTCGCCCATGTCGCCGCCGATCACGCCGTTCTGCTGGTGCCCCTGGAGTCCGTGACGGACCTCGGTCCCGCCCGCGCGGCGGCGGCCCGGATCGCGGACGGGGCGGGCGTCCCGCACGGCACGGTCCGCGACCGCCCGCCGCTGCTCATCGGCGTGGGGGCACCCCGGCCCGACCTGGGCGAGGCGCACGCGAGCTGGCAGGAGGCCCGGCTCGCCACCCGGATCGGGGCGTTCCTGCCGCACGCCGGTCCGGTCGTGGAGTGGGAACGGCTCGGCGTCTACCGGCTGCTGGCGCGGATCCCGCAGAGCGAACTGCGGGACTCCTCCCTCGATCCGGCGGTGCACCGGCTGTTCGCCTGCGGCGACCCCGAACTCATCCGCACGCTGGAGGTCTACCTCGACGAGGCGGGCAACGCCCAGCGGTCCGCCGCCGAACTCGCGGTGCACCGGCAGACCCTCTACTACCGGCTGCACAAGGTCGAGCAGATCACCGGTCTGAGCCTGGCCGCCGGCGACGACCGGCTGGTGCTCCATCTCGGGCTGAAGATGGGCCACTTGCTGGGCCTGCTGCCTGCTCCCAGGCTCTGAGACCACCGGCCGGCCCGGCTCCGCGCCCTGCCGCCGTGAGCGCGGCCGTCCCGGGCCCGCGGTCCGCGTCGCCACCCGCCGGCCCCCGTCATGCCTCACCGCCGACCCGCGTCACCACCCGCGCCGGCCCCCGTCACGCCTCACCGTCGGCCTGCGCCACGCCCCGCCCCCGGCCCCGTCAAGGCTTGATGTTCTGGTTCAGATGGAAGAGGTTGTCCGGGTCGTAACTCTGCTTGATCCGGGCCAGCCGTTCGTAGTTCTCCCGGTAGTTGTCCCGGATCCGGCCCTGGTCGTCGTCGGCCATGAAGTTGATGTAGCCGCCGCCCTCCGAGTGCGGGGCGGTCGCCCGGTAGTAGTCGCGGACCCAGGCGACCGACGCCTCGTTGTCCGCCGCGTCCGGCCACATGCCGGCTATGACGGTGGCGAAGCTGGCGTCCCGGTACGCGAAGGCCGTGGCGTCCGGCGCCACGTCGTGGCAGGCGCCGTTGATCGGGTAGATGTGCACGGTCGAGTTGACGGCGGGCAGCCCCGGGCCGTGCTCGACATGCGCCGCGATCGCCGCGTCGGTGAGCTCGGTGACGAAGTTGGCCTTCCAGTAGTGCTGCAGGCCCGGCGGCACCAGATCGTCGAAGGCGCTGTTGAGCATCGGGTACGGCATCGGACCGAGGTGTTCGGCGACGACGCGTCCCGCGTCCCGGAACGGCCGCACCGCCTGCTCGCCCTCCTCCATCGGACCGGTCCAGCAGGTCACCACGATCGCGTGAACCAGGCCCTGGCGCTCCTCCGGGATGAACGGCAGCGGCGGCGCGATCTGCAGCCCCGGGAAGGCGCCGAGTTCGCGCGGTGCGGTGGCGATGAAGTCGCGGTAGAAGCGCAGCACGGAGGCCGTGTCCTCGAACTCGTAGAGGAGCGGGCCGCCGTAGATGTCCTTGACGGGGCCGAGCCGGAACTCGAACGACGTCACCACGCCGAAGTTGCCGCCGCCCCCGCGTACCGCCCAGAACAGGTCCTCGTTCTCCTGCTCGCTCGCGACGAGGATCCGGCCGTCGGCGGTGACCACCTCGGCGGAGATCAGGTTGTCGCAGGACAGCCCCATCGACCGGGACAGATAGCCGATGCCGCCGCCCAGGGTGAGCCCGCCGACGCCGGTGGTGGAGATGATGCCGCCGGTGGTGGCGAGCCCGTACGCGTAGCCCGCGTCGTTGAAGTCGCCCCAGGTCGCGCCGCCTTCGACGCGCGCGGTCCGGGTGGCGGGGTCGACCCGGACCTCCCGCATGCCGGACAAATCCGCCACCAGACCGTTGTCGCAGGTGCCGAAGCCCGGCACGCTGTGGCCACCGCCCCGGACGGCGAGTTCGAGCCCGCTCTCCCGGGCCGCGTCGACCACCGCCCGGACGTCACCGGCGCCGGTACATCGGACGACGGCGGCCGGTGTCCGGTCGATCATTGCGTTGTGGACGCTCCGCGCCTCGTCGTAACGGGCGTCCCCGGGACCGGTCACCGGTCCCTCCACACGCCCGCGGAGCTGCTGAATCACTGCGCTCGCAGCCATCACGACCACCTCTGATGGACTGATCCCTCTTCCACGCTACGTCGCCCCGGCCGTGCCTGCCCGTCCGTCGCGGCCCGGCCCGGCCTGGCTCGGCCCGCCCGGCCCGGCCCGGAGTCGAGCCCGGCCGCCCCTGCCGTCCGTCGCGGGGCGGCCCGGAGCCTCCGCCGTCCCGAGACGAGCCCGGCCGCCTGCCGCCCGCCGCCGTGCCCCGCCCCCTCCGCCGTCCCGACCCCCAACCGTGCCCGGCCGTCCCCCGCGCCCAACCGTCCTCCAACCGCGCCCGGCCGTCCCCCAAGGGCGTCCGGCCGCGCCCCACGCCCGCCCCACGCCCGCCCCGCGCGCCGATCACCCGGCCGTGTCACATGCTGGTGATACGACGTGCGGGCGTCCGTACCCGGGAGGACGCGACATGGCTGAGGAAGCCCCGTGGCCGGGGCGCGGCTCCGGCCCGGGCAGCGACGACGACGGCTGCGAGATACAGGTCGAGAACACCCTGACCTCCGCCCTGGCCCCGGCCCTGGTCGAAGCCGTCCGCGCCGGAGGCGCCTACGGAGGCGGCATCTACCTGCGCTCCCGGGACCGCCGCTCCCTCGTGCTCGCCATGATCGCCGGGATCCCCCGCTCCCTGCTGAAGCCCTGGTGGCGGGTGCCGGTCGGCGGCGCAGTCCCCGCTGCGGAGGCCTACCGCAACGCCGAGGGCATCCACCTCTCCGACGAGGGCGAGACCATGCGCCGCTTCCCGCAGATGTCCGTCGGCCTGCCCTACCCGTTCGCCTCCGCCTACCTGCCCGTGCTGGTGTACGGCGAGGTGGTGGGCGTGCTCATCGTGATGAGGTCCAGCACCCGCGGCGGCGGCCCCGCCGCGGGCGAGGACCGGCTGCGCACCGCCGCCGACGCCATGGGCGAGGACCTGGCGCAGCTTCAGGACCAGGACTGTCCGATCGAGTACGACGAGGAGCCGTTCAGCGTCCGGCTGCCCGCCGCCGCGGTCGCCGGGGTCCGCGTCGGACTCATCGACTGGGACCTCGGGTCCGGGACGATGGCCGCCGACGACGAGGCCTGCGCGGTGCTGGGTGCGGACCCGGCGGCCTTCGACGGCACCCTCGACGAGCTGGAGGCCCTCGTCAGCCCCGACGACCTCCACGAGCTGCGGGCGAGCCGGCGGGAGGCCACCGAGCAAGGCTGGGTCCGCGCCCGCAGGTTCCGGGTGCTGGACCGGAGCGCCGGCGAGCCGCGCTACCGGCAGGTGGAGCTGTGGGGCCGGGTGGTCGGCGGCCGCGAACGGCCCGGCTCCGCCCGCCACCTGGTGGGCGTCGTCGTCGACGCGGGCACCGGGACCACCGCGGCCGAGGCCGCCGAACGGCTGCCCGACGGCGTCTTCTCCATGGACCAGGACGGCCGGGTCACCTACACCAACCACCGCTGCGAACAACTGCTCCGCCGCTCCCGGGAGGAACTGCTCGGGCGGCACCCCTGGGAGGTGCTGCACTGGCTGTCGGACCCGGCGTACGAGGACCGCTACCGGGCGGCGATGCTCTCCCAGGAGCCCGCGTCGTTCCTGGCCCGCCATCCCGACGGCGGCTGGCTGGGGTTCATCCTCTACCCGGACGCCAGCGGGCTGACCGGCCGGGTCTTCCCCACCGCCCCGCCCCTCGACGAGGCCCCCGACGACCGGTTCCCGGAGCCCGACGCGCAGGTCGCCGCGCCCGTCGCCCTGCGCCGCCCCGGCGCGCTCTACCACGTGGTGCACATGGCCAGCGTGCTCACCGAGGCGGTGACCGTGCGCGAGGTCTGCATCGCGGTCGCCGACCAGCTGCTCCCGGCCTTCGGCGGACAGGAACTCGCGCTCTACGTCATCCGGGACGGGCGGATGCACCTGGCCTGGGAGTCGGGCTACCCGGACGGCTTCCTGGAGGAGTTCGAGGGCGTACCGCTCGACGCCCACCTGCCCGGTGTGGAGACCCTCACCTCCGGCGTCCCGATCTTCTTCGAGTCGCCCCGCCGGCTCTCCGCCGCCTATCCGGGCATTTCGCTGGACCGGATGCACGCCTGGGCGTTCCTGCCGCTCATCGCCTCCGGGCACCCGGTCGGCTCCTGCATCCTCGGCTACGACGCACCCCACACCTTCACCGCCGACGAACGGGCCGCCCTGACCGCCCTCGGCGGCCTCGTCGCCCAGGCGATGGAGCGCGCCCGCCTCTACGACGCCGAATTCACCCTGGCCCGCGGGCTGCAGGACGCCCTGCTGCCGCACCGGCTGCCCCCGGTCGAGGGACTGCGCACGGCCGGCCGGTACCTCCCCGGCACCCAGGGCATGGAGATCGGCGGCGACTGGTACGACGTGATCGTCACCAGCCGCGGGGTCGCCCTGGTGATCGGCGACGTCGAGGGCCACAACGTGGCCGCCGCCGCGGTCATGGGGCAGCTGCGCAGCGCCGTGAACGCCTTCGCCACCAGCGACAGCACACCCGTCGAGGTGCTCTCCCGGACCAACCGGCTGCTCGCCGACCTCGACGCGGGGGTCTACGCCACCTGCTGCTACATCGAACTCGACCCCGCCACCGGCCGGGCCCGCGCGGTCCGGGCGGGCCACCCCCCGCCACTGCTGCGCCATCCGGACGGGCGCACCGAGCAGCTGCAACTGGCGGGCGGCACCCTGCTGGGCGTCGACCCGGACGCCACCTATCCGGTGAACGAGCTGGAACTGCCCCGCGGTTCCGTCCTCGCGCTCTACACCGACGGGCTGGTCGAACAGCCGGGCGTCGACATCGACCACGGTGTGGAGGCGGTGCTGTCCTGCCTCGCCCGCACCCCGCCCGACTCCCTGGAACACCTGGCCGACCTGCTGGTGCGGCAGGCCCGCCGGGCACCGGACCGGCCGGACGACGTGGCGCTGCTGCTCACGGCGTACACCGGCACGGACACCCCGGCCGCCGGAACCGGAACCGCCTCCGGCTGACCGGTCGGTCTCCGCCGTGCACCATCTGCCCATCAGCCCGGCAGCCCGTCGGCCGCCGCCGCGCCCATCCCCCCGGCAGACGGGCACTGCGCCGATCGGACCAGTCCGCGTGGGCGCTCCGCCCCGGCCCGGGACAGTCTGGGCCCGGCGGTTCCCGCGGTCCCGGCGCGAGGGCGGGGCGAGGAGGGCGGTGCCGAGGAGGCGGTCATGGGGCTGTGGCGAGGCATCGTGCGGTGGCTGCTCGCCACGGCGCTGCTGCTGCTCGCCGGTGTGCAGATCCTGCTGCTCGTCCTGGTCCTGGTGCCGCTGCCCCGGCAGCCGCTGCTGGCCACCGCGTCGGTGCTGGCCACCTCGTGGTGCACCCCGGTGCTCGCGCTCCCGGCCGTGCTGGGGCTCCTCGGGGTCCTGGCCGGGCGGCGGGTCCGGGTGCGCTGGACGTCCTGGATCGCGCTCACCACCTCCGGCGCGGCGCTGTTCTGTGCCCTCGCGCCGTACGCCCTGGCCTGGCGCACCGCACGCGCCCACGGCGAAGGGCTGTCCCTGGCCGGGCAGTTCGACGGGCTCAACTACGCCCTCACCCCGGACCGGGAGCGCACCCTCGGCTACGCGCGGGTGGGCCGGCACCGGCTGAAGATGGACGTCTGGCTGCCAAACCGGCCCGCGCACCGGCCCCGCCCGGCCGTCGTCTGGGTGCACGGCGGCGGCTGGGAGTCCGGCCACCGGAGCCAGACCCCGCGCTGGAACCAGTGGCTCAACGACCGCGGCTACGCCGTCTTCGACGTCGAGTACCGGCTCGCGCCCGGGGCGACCCAGCTGCAGCAGATCGGGGACGTGAAGTGCGCGATCGGCTGGGTGCGCCGGCACGCGGACCGCTACGGCGTCGACCCGTCCCGGATCGTCCTCGCGGGCACCTCCGCCGGCGGCAACCTGGCGCTCTCCGCCGCCTACACCGCCCGCGACGTCCGGCCGCGCCCCTCCTGCCGCACGGCCCGGGACACCTCGGTGCGGGCGGTGGTGTCGTTCTACGGGCCCACCGACATGGCGGGCCTGATCGCGAGCGGCGCCGATCCGGCGGACCCGGCGGTGCGCCGCTTCATGGGCGGCTCGTTCCGGTCGGCGCCGGACAGCTTCCGGCTGGGGTCCCCGGTCCAGCTGGTCCGGGCCGACGTGCCGCCGACCCTGCTGCTGCACGGCAGCCACGACCGGCTCGTCCCCGTGGCACAGGCACGCGAGCTGAACGCCCGGCTGGCCGCGATCGGCGCGCGGCACCGGTACGTGGAGATCCCCTGGGCCGACCATGCGTTCGACTACAACTGGGGCGGCTGGGGAACCCAGATCGCCCGGCCCGTCCTGGCGCGCTTCCTTGCGGCTCATGCGGGACCTTGACCAAGATCACCACTTCGAGTGAAACTCTGGCCTGCGCTTGCCGTCAACAACCCAGGGTTGCCACGCTGTTGCAGAATGTCAACCTGATGGGGAGGGGCTTGTGCCTTTCGGTGAGCAGCCTGCTTACTTGCGGGTCGCCGGTGACCTGCGACAGAAGATCGCGGACGGCTCGCTGCCGCCGCACACCAGGCTCCCGTCCCAGGCGCGCATCCGCGAGGAGTACGGCGTCTCCGACACGGTCGCGCTGGAGGCGCGCAAGGTGCTCATGGCCGAGGGGCTCGTCGAGGGGCGCTCCGGGTCCGGCACCTATGTCCGGGAGCAGCCCGTCCCGCGGCGGATCGCCCGCACCGGCTACCGCGCGGCGGGGGAGTCCACCCCGTTCCGCCAGGAGCACGCGGACGACCGGGTCACCGGCACCTGGGAGTCCAGCAGCGAGCAGGACGAGGCGAGCGCGGAGATCGCGGCCCGGCTGGACATCGCGCCGGGGGAGCGGGTGATGCGCACGCGCTACGTCTACCGCGCGGAGGGCGAGCCGACGATGCTCTCCACCTCGTGGGAGCCGCTGGCCGTCACCGGCCGCACCCCCGTGATGCTGCCCGAGGAGGGGCCGCTGGCCGGCCGCGGGGTCGTCGAGCGGATGGCCGCGATCGACGTGATCGTCGACAACGTGCTGGAGGAGATCGGCGCCCGGCCCGGACTCGCGGAGGAGACCCTGGCGCTCGGCGGCGTCCCCGGACACGCGGTCATCGTGGTGGCCCGGACGTTCTACGCCTCGGGGCGGCCGGTCGAGACGGCCGACGTCGTGGTGCCGGCCGACCGCTTCCGCGTCTCGTACCACCTGCCGGTGAAATAGCGGCCGGGGGCCCCCGGTCCGCCGTGGGCTGCCTTCCGCCCCGGGGGCCGGGCCTTCCCGGCTCCCGGTGATCCGCCTGTCCCGCGGGGGCCGCGAAGTCCCCGCCCCGCGGCCCCGTCCCGCTCCGCGGCCCCGCCCCGGTCTGCTCCGTCGGCCCCCCGCCGCCCGCGCCGCCACCCCCTCGCGCCGCCACCACGCCACCGCCGCTGCCGCCCGTCCCGGCTCCCGCGACCACCGCGACACACCCCCCGGCCCCTGTCGCGACTCCCGCGGCCATCGCACAGCACCCCATGGCCGCCCTTATGGCCGCTTTGCCCCGCTTGGGTAGGGCGGTCTTTCTGTGTCAAAACTCACAGAGTCCCAGGTGGGGGGCCTGCCTGGATGATGATCTTCCGTTTGATCTTTACGATGTGTCGGTTTGTGTGTCCTGTCCATGGGGGGCGAAGGGAGAACCAGGAGCGTTGAGTACGGAGCAGGGATCTCAGTCCCACTACCGACGATCCCTCGGCACGGTGGCCCTCACCGCCGTCGGGCTGGGGTCGATCATCGGTTCCGGGTGGCTTTTCGGTGCTGAACGGGCCGCCGCGCTCGCCGGTCCCGCCGCCATCCTCGCGTGGGTCATCGGCGCCGTGGTCGCCCTGACCATCGCCCTCACCTACACCGAGCTCGGCTCGATGTTCCCGAAGGCCGGCGGCATGGTCCGCTACGGCCAGTATTCGCACGGCTCGCTCGCCGGCTACCTCGCCGCCTGGGCCAACTGGATCGCGATCGTCTCGGTCATACCCGGCGAGGCGACCGCCTCGATCCAGTACATGAGTTCCTGGGACTTCGCCTGGGCGCAGGGGCTGTACGACGGCAAGGAGCTCACCGGGACCGGCGTCGCCGCGTCCAGCGTGCTGCTGCTCGTCTACTTCTTCCTGAACTGGTTCGCGATCACCCTCTTCGCGAAGACCAACACCGCCATCACCGTCTTCAAGGTCGTGGTGCCGGTCCTGACGGCGGGCGCGCTGATGTTCGCCCACTTCGACACGAGCAACGTCACCAGCCACGGTGGCTTCACGCCGAACGGCTGGAGCGCGGTCTTCAGCGCCGTCGCCGTCTCCGGCATCGTCTGGGCCTTCAACGGCTTCCAGTCGCCGCTGAACATGGCCGCCGAGGCCCGCAACCCCGGCAAGTCGCTGCCCAAGGCCGTGATCGGCTCGATCCTGATCGCCCTGGTCATCTACCTGGCCCTGCAGGTCGCGTTCCTGATGGCCGTCCCGGCCGAGAAGCTCGCCGCCGGCAACGGCTGGAGCGGACTCGCCTTCAACTCCCCGCTCGCCGACCTCGCCATCGCCTGGGGCATGAACTGGCTGGCGCTGCTGCTCTACGCGGACGCGTTCGTCTCCCCGTCCGGCACCGGCATGATCTACGCGGCCACCACCTCGCGCATGATCCACGGCGTTCAGGAGAACGGCCACCTGCCGGGTGTCTTCGGCAAGGTCGACCCGAAGACCGGTGTGCCGAAGCCGGCACTGCTGCTCAACCTGGTCGTGGCCTTCGTCTTCCTCGCCGTCTTCCGCGGCTGGGGCTCGATCGCCGAGATCGTCGGTGTCGCCACCGTGATCTCCTACATCACCGGCCCGGTCGCCGTGATGGCGCTGCGCCGGCTCGCCCCCGAGCTGCCGCGGCCGGTGAAGCTGCGTGCCATGCCGGTCATCGCCCCCATCGCGATGATCTTCGGCTCGCTGGTCATGTACTGGGCCCGCTGGCCGCTCACCGGCAAGGTCATCTTCATCATGGCGATCGGTCTGCCGATCTGGGCCTGGTACGAGCTGCGCAAGCCGTGGGCCGAGCTGAAGCCGCACTTGAAGGCCGGCGCCTGGATGGTCACGTACCTGCTGGTCATGGCCTTCGTCTCGTGGGCCGGCGGCAAGGAGTTCGGCGGCCAGGGCTACCTGCCGGAGGGCTGGGACATCCTGGTCGTGGCCCTGATCGGGCTCGCCTTCTACGCCTGGGGCGTCCGCAGCGCCTGGCCGAACCCGTCCCTGGCCGACGTCCGGGCGGAGATGGCCGTGGCGGACGGCGAGAGCGCCGACGGCCGCGAGAGGTCCGACCTCGAACGCGTGGCCGGATGATTACCTCTTTGTGAAAACCCGTATCCGGTGCGTAAGGGTCGGGCGTACGCTCGGGCATATGCGGACTGGGGTTTCCACAGAGGTCGTGGCGCTGTGCACGGGTGCGCGGGGCCCGGCGCGGGAGGCGCGGCGATGACCGACAACGGTGCCGTACTGCCGTGGATCGTCATACGTCAGGACGACAACGGCCAGCAGTACCGTGTCGGTCGCTACGCCACGCGCGCCG
Organism: Streptomyces sp. bgisy100; assembly: GCF_057709105.1. NCBI lineage: Bacteria > Bacillati > Actinomycetota > Actinomycetes > Kitasatosporales > Streptomycetaceae > Streptomyces > Streptomyces sp. bgisy100. The sequence continues at coordinate 65,933 of NZ_JBYITE010000012.1, read as the reverse complement.
AGGCCCAGCGGGTCGCCGACCGGCTGGAGGCGGGCGGCCACAAGCAGCTGTACCTGGTCGAGCGGGCCGGCCGCCGGGCGTCGTAAGGAGGCCGGGCATCATGCGGGGCCCGCTAAGTCGCGTCCGCGCCGTAGGGTTTGGCGCGTGACGGACGACGGGACGACGATCGTGGTCGCCGGAGCGGTGCTGCACGGCGGGCGGCTGCTGGCTGCCCGCCGCAGCGCGCCGCCCGCGCTGGCCGGCCGCTGGGAGCTGCCCGGCGGCAAGGTGGAGCCCGGAGAGGCTCCCCGGGCCGCGCTCGTCCGCGAACTGCGGGAGGAGCTCGGCATCGAGACCGAGCCGCTCGCCCGGATCCCCGGGGAGTGGCCGCTGACGCCGGGTTATGTGCTCCGGGTGTGGACCGTCCGGCTGGTCGCCGGCGAGCCCCGCCCGCTCCAGGACCACGACGCGGTCCGCTGGCTCACCCCCGACCGGGCCGACGAGGTCGACTGGCTCGACCAGGACCGTCCGGCCGTCGGGGAGGCCGTCCGCCTGCTGGCCGGCCGTGCGCCGGGGGAGTCCCGGACGCCGGAGCGTCCGGTGGGCGGGGCGTAGCACCCGAATCTTGTGCCTTTCGTGGCACAGTGCGCCGAATGTCGCGATAGCCGGGCTCCGATAGCGGGTATGTGCCTTCTAGTGTCCGAACATCCCCCCGATATTCGGACAGATCGAACAGCGTGGTCTGCCATGGGATCTGCCAGCGGTCTGGAAGTGGTCGGCGTGAGCGACAGCGCAGGGGCCTTCGACCCGGCTCCGCCTGCCGTACGCCCCCTGTCGGAGGACCGGGCGGCCGAGTGGAGCTTCCCGGCCGAACCGGGCTCCGTGCGCAAGGCGCGGTCCCTGGTGCGCTCGACGCTGAACGAGTGGGGCCTGAACGCGGTGAGCGACGTGACCGTACTGCTCGTCAGTGAACTCGTCACCAATGCCATGCGCTACGCGAGCGGTCCCATCGGGGTGCGCATCCAGCGCATCCGCAGCGACGCGCTGCTCGTCGAGGTGTCCGATCCGCTGCCCGATCCGCCGCTGGCGCGGAGCGCCGAACCCGACGACGAAGGCGGGCGCGGCCTGCAGCTCGTCGCCCATGCCTCCAAGCGCTGGGGCACGCGTCACGGCAACCGGGGCAAGGCGGTGTGGTTCGAGCTCGGTCTCCCTGGTTAGGAGAAGGGAGATAGTGCTGATCACGGCAGCGGTCCCGCTGAACGATCTTCGATGCGATAGTGGGCGGCAGCATTTCGGGGGTGGCGCACCCACCCTCGAATGAGACGGTGCTGTGATCGTGAAGGCCGTGTTCCGGACAGCCGGGGTGCTGGATACTGGCCCAGGCCGGTCCGGGCAAGGTGAGCTGGAGGGGACGGGCGCGTGAGCGACATACCAGCGGGGGCGGGGACGCCTGACGAGGCAGCGGCTGCCCCCACGTGGCAGAGCAATCCGCCCGGATCGATCTACGACTACATCCGGGTGGCCTCCTTCTCGCTCGGGCCCGACGGCCGCATCGAGCAGTGGAGCGACCGGGCGGCCGAACTCCTGGGCATCCCCGCCCACGCCGCCGTCGGCAAGGACCCCATCGACGCCTTCGTCCCCAGCGAGCTGCGCGACCTCGGACACCGCAAGATCGCGGAGATCATGGACGGCCGCGAATGGGTCGGGCTGGTCCCGTTCCGGGCCATCGAGGGCGCCGGGCCGCACGGGCTCGCCGAGGTCTATGTGATGCCGGCCCGCGCGGAGGACGGCGGCCGCGGGGCGGTCTGTATCGTCGTGGACGTCCGCGCCCTGCGCAGCATCGAGACCGACCTCGCCGCCTCGCAGGCGGTTTTCGGTCAATCCCCGATGGGTTTCATCCTCTTCGGCGCGGACCTCCGGATCCTGCGGGCCAACGCCCGCTTCGCCTCCGTCTTCGGCGGCACCATCGACTCCCACCGCGGCCGCAGCCCCGCCGACTACCTGCCGCGCGGCGAGGCCGAGCGGCTGACCGGGGCCCTCCGCCAGGTCATGGAGAGCGGCAACCCGGTCACGGAGCTTCAGCTGATGGGGGCGGTCCCCGGCGACCAGGAGCGGCACCGGTGGTCCGTCAACCTCTTCCGGCTGCACAGCGCGAGCGGCCGCCCCATCGGGGTGGCCGGGCTCGCCACCGATGTCACCAGGCGCCGCAACGCCGAACGCGAGGCCGCCAGCGCCCGGCGCAACCTGGCGCTGCTGAACGCGGCCGGCGCCCGGATCGGCAACTCCCTGGACCTGGAGACCACCGCCCGCGAACTCCTCGACGTCGCCGTGCCGCAGTTCTGCGACCTGGCCTCCGTCGACCTCTACCAGGGCCTGCTGGTGGGGGACGAGGCGCCGCCGGGGCTCGCCGACGGCAGCGCGGAACTGCGCCGGGTCGCGTTCGCCAGCGCCGTCTCCGACGCCCCCGTGGTCATCTCCGCCTGCACCGTCCCCGACGACGGGGAGCCGCGGCCCGTCGAGGTCGGAGCCGTCCACCGCTACCCCTTCAACTCGCCCTGTGCCAGTGCCCTGCGCACCGGCCAGGTCCGCGTCATCCCCGGGCAGGACAGCGACGACGGCCCGGAGCTCGGCGCCGTCGTGCAGTCCACCCTCGCGGTGCCGATGGTCGCCCACGACACCGTCGTCGGCCTCGCCCAGTTCTCCCGCACCAAGGGCAGCGAGCCGTTCGGCGAGCGGGACACCGCGCTCGCCGTCGAACTCGCCTCCCGGGCCGCCGTATGCATCGACAACGCCCGCCTCTACCGCCGGGAGCACGAGCGCGCGCTGATCCTCCAGCGCAGCCTGCTGCCGCCCGGTGACCCGGAGGCGGCCGGACTCGACATCGCCTGCCGCTATCTGCCGGGCACCACCGCCACCGAGGTCGGCGGCGACTGGTTCGACGTCATCGAACTGCCCGGCCACCGCACCGCCCTGGTCGTCGGCGACGTGATGGGCCGCGGACTGCGGGCCGCCGTCGCGATGGGCGAACTGCGCACCGCCGTCCGGACGCTGGCGCTGCTCGACCTGGAGCCCGCCGAGGTCCTCTCCGCCCTCGACGAGATCGCCCGCGGCCTCGGGGCCCCGGGCGGCTCCTACGGCGGCGCGGCCGCCTCGCGGGCCGCCTCCCGGAACGGCGGCTCCGGGGAGGCCGCCTCCGACCTCTCCGAGGTCTATCTGGCCACCTGCGTGTACGCGGTCTACGACCCGGTCACCCGGCGGTGCACCTTCGCCAACGCCGGCCATCTCCCGCCCGCGCTGGTCGAGCCCGGGGAGCCCGCCCTGATGCTGGAGGTGCCCACCGGCATGCCGCTCGGCGTGGGCGGCGAGCCCTTCGAGGAGGTCGAGGTCGAACTCCCCGACGGGGCCGTGCTCGCGCTCTACACCGACGGCCTCGTGGAGTCCCGCGACCATCCGCTGGACGAGGGGCTGCGGGACTTCCGCACCGCCCTCACCAACCCGCCGCCGTCCTCGGCGGAGGGCGCCCCCGACCCGCTCGAGGACCTCTGCGACCACGTCCTGGGCACCCTGGACACCCACCACGGCGAGGACGACATCGCCCTGCTGATGGCCCGGGTGCAGGGCCTGCCCGCGGACTCGGTCGGCGACTGGAAGCTGGCGCCGGAGCCGCAGTCGGTCTCCCGGGCCCGCGAGCAGGCGCGCGAACAGCTCGTCGCCTGGGGCCTGGAGAGCCTGGTGGACACCACCGAACTGCTGGTCAGCGAGCTGGTCACCAACGCCCTGCGGTACGGCGAGGGCGAGATCCGGCTCCGGCTGCTGCTCGACCGGACCCTGGTCTGCGAGGTCTGGGACGGCGGTCTGGTCCAGCCGCGCCGCCGCCGGGCCCGGGACACCGACGAGGGCGGCCGCGGGCTCCAGCTCGTCGGCCTGCTCTCCGCGGGCTGGGGCAGCCGCCGCACCCCGCACGGGAAGACGGTCTGGTTCGAACTCGCCCTGCCCAGCGGCGAGTCGGCGGCCGTGGACCCGGTGGAAGCCCTGCTCAGCCTGTACTGAGGCGACGGACACGCCGAGGGGGAGGGCCGCCGGCCCTCCCCCTCCGCGCGTCCGGCCGCCGTCACGCGCGGCGGCCGGTCACCGGCTCAGCTGCGCCGCCGGATCTTGTCGCCCAGCCAGACCAGCGGGTCGTACTTGCGGTCCGCGGCCCGCTCCTTCAGCGGGATCAGCGCGTTGTCGGTGATCCTGATCCCCTCCGGGCAGACCTCCGTGCAGCACTTGGTGATGTTGCAGTAGCCCAGCCCGTGGTCGTCCTGCGCGGTCCGCTTGCGGTCCAGGCCCGACTCCTCGGCGGCGTCCAGCGGATGCATGTCCAGCTCCGCGACCCGCATGAGGAAGCGCGGCCCGGCGAAGGCCGGCTTGTTCTCCTCGTGGTCGCGCACCACATGGCAGGTGTCCTGGCACAGGAAGCACTCGATGCACTTGCGGAACTCCTGCGAGCGCCCCACGTCCTCCTGCATCATCCGGTAATCGCCCGGCGCGACCCCCGGCGGCGGGACGAAGGAGGGCACCTCCCGCGCCTTGGTGTAGTTGAACGACACGTCCGTCACCAGGTCCCGGAGCACCGGGAAGGCCCGCAGCGGGGTGACCGTGATGGTCTCCGACCGCTCGAAGACCGACATCCGCGTCATGCACAGCAGCCGCGGCCGCCCGTTGATCTCCGCACTGCACGAACCGCACTTGCCCGCCTTGCAGTTCCACCGCACGGCCAGATCGGGCGCCTGGGTGGCCTGGAGCCGGTGGATGATGTCGAGCACCACCTCGCCCTCGTGGACCTCCACCCGGAAGTCCTCCAGGCCGCCGCCGTCCGTGTCGCCCCGCCACACCTTGAAGCGGGCCTCGTAGCCACTCACTGGGTCAGCTCCTCGTCCGTCAGGTACTTCACCAGCTCTTCCTTCTCGAACAGCCCGAGCAGGTCGTCCCGGATGGGCTCGCTCTCCCGCCGCTCCAGCCGGATCTGGCCGCGCTCGGTGTCGGTCGCGGCCAGGCCGCCCGTCGGGTCGGAGAGCCGGCAGACCAGGTTGATCCGCCGCCAGTCCCGGTCCATCCGCGGATGGTCGTCCCGGGTGTGGCCGCCGCGGCTCTCCGTGCGTTCCAGCCCGGCCCGCGCCACGCACTCGCTGACCAGCAGCATGTTCCGCAGGTCGATCGCCAGGTGCCAGCCCGGGTTGAACTGCCGGTGCCCCTCGACGCCCGCGCGCCGCGCCCGCAGCCGCAGCGCGGCCAGCCGGTGCAGCGCCTCCGTCATCTCGCTCTCCCGGCGGATGATGCCGACGAGGTCGTTCATCGTCTGCTGGAGCTCCTGGTGGAGCGTGTACGGGTTCTCCGCGGGGCGGCTGTCCGGGTGCTCCGGATCGGGGCCCTCGGCACTGAACGGACGCAGCGCCTCCGCCTCCGCCATGGCGATCTCCGTGTCCTGGGGCAGCGGACGGGCGCCCCCGGCCGGCGCGGCGGCGTACTCCGCCGCGTGCAGCCCGGCCCGCCGTCCGAAGACCAGCAGGTCCGACAGGGAGTTGCCGCCCAGCCGGTTGGAGCCGTGCATGCCGCCCGCGACCTCGCCCGCCGCGAAGAGCCCGGGCACCCCGGTGGCGGCCGTGGTGTCGGGGTCCACGTCCACCCCGCCCATCACGTAGTGGCAGGTCGGCCCGACCTCCATCGGCTCGGCGGTGATGTCGACGTCCGCCAGCTCCTTGAACTGGTGGTGCATGGACGGCAGCCGCCGTTTGATCGCCTCGGCGGGCATCCGGGTGGACACGTCCAGGAACACCCCGCCGTGCGGCGAGCCCCGGCCCGCCTTCACCTCGGAGTTGATGGCGCGGGCCACCTCGTCGCGGGGCAGCAGCTCGGGCGGGCGGCGGTTGTGGTCCGGGTCCTCGTACCAGCGGTCGCCCTCGTCCTCGCTCTGCGCGTACTTCTCCTTGAAGACGTCCGGGATGTAGTCGAACATGAAGCGCTTGCCCTCGCTGTTGCGGAGCACGCCGCCGTCGCCGCGCACGGACTCGGTGACGAGGATCCCCTTCACCGACGGCGGCCAGACCATCCCCGTGGGATGGAACTGCACGAACTCCATGTTGATCAGCGGGGCCCCGGCGAGCAGCGCGAGGGCGTGCCCGTCGCCGGTGTACTCCCAGGAGTTGGAGGTCACCTTGAAGGACTTGCCGATGCCGCCGGTGGCGAGCACCACGGCCGGGGCCTCGATGACGAAGAACCGCCCGGACTCGCGCTCGTAGCCGAAGACGCCCGCGACCCTCCCGTCGGACTTCAGCACCCGGGTGACGGTGCACTCCTGGAAGATCTTCAGCCGCGCCTCATGGTCACCGTGCTCGCGCTCGTCCTCCTGCTGGAGCGAGACGATCTTCTGCTGGAGGGTGCGGATCAGCTCCAGACCGGTGCGGTCGCCGACGTGGGCGAGCCGCGGGTACTCGTGGCCGCCGAAGTTCCGCTGGGAGATCCGCCCGTCCTTCGTGCGGTCGAAGAGCGCCCCCCAGGTCTCCAGCTCCCACACCCGGTCGGGGGCCTCGCGCGCGTGCAGCTCCGCCATCCGCCACTGGTTGAGGAACTTGCCGCCGCGCATCGTGTCGCGGAAGTGGACCTGCCAGTTGTCGCCCGCGTTCACATTGCCCATGCTGGCGGCGATGCCGCCCTCGGCCATGACCGTATGGGCCTTCCCGAACAGCGACTTGCAGATCACCGCGGTCCGCATGCCCTGTTCCCGGGCCTCGATGGCGGCGCGCAGGCCGGCGCCTCCCGCACCGACCACGACCACGTCCCACGCCTGCCGGTCGACTTGGGTCATAGATGTTCCATCTCCATCTCAGAAGAGCCGCGGGTCGTCGAAGGCGCCGGTGGCGAGCAGATAGACGTAGAAGTCGGCGAGCGCGACGCTGATCAGTGACGACCAGGCGAGAAGCATGTGCCGCTCGTTGAGCTTTCCCACCCAGCCCCACATCCGGTAGCGCACCGGGTGCTTGGAGAAGTGCCGCAGCCGGCCGCCGATGATGTGCCGGCAGGAGTGGCAGGACAGGGTGTACGCCCAGATCAGCACGATGTTGACGAGGAAGACCAGGGTGCCCAGACCCATGTGGCCCCACTCGTACTCGCTGTTCCGGAAGCCGAGCACGGTGTCGTACGTCAGGATCCCGGCCACCGGCAGCGCGGCGTAGAAGAAGTACCGGTGGATGTTCTGCAGGATCAGCGGGAAGCGGGTCTCGCCGGTGTACGTGCGGTGCGGCTCCGCGACCGCGCACGCCGGGGGCGAGGCCCAGAAGCCCCGGTAGTAGGCCTTGCGGTAGTAGTAGCAGGTGAGCCGGAAGCCCAGCGGGAAGATGAGGATCAGCAGGGCGGGGGAGAGGCCCCACCAGCTGCCGAAGATCTCCCAGTTGGGACCGCCCCGCATGGTCTCGCAGTTCTCCGCGAGACAGGGGGAGTAGAACGGCGAGACGTACGGCGCCGCGTAGTAGTCGGAATTGGCGAAGGCCCGCCAGGTCGAGTAGACGATGAAGGCGAGCAGGCCCGCGGCGGTGACGGCCGGCGCGAGCCACCAGCGGTCGGTCCGCAGATGTCGCGCCGGAATGGCGGCACGCGGGGCGGAGAGCACTCCGCCCCGTGCGTCGCCGGGGTCGTCGGTGCCCGGTCGGGGTTCGGTGCCAGTGGCCAAGAGTGACTCCGTGCTGGAGTGGGATCGGCGGTGGATGCGGAGCGGAGGGGCTCGTCGTCGGCCGGTGCCGTGACCGCAACGGTGTGCCGGAAGGCTCGCGGTGCCGTGCCGGGCGCCGCGAGCCGGCGCACCGCTGCGGTCACGGCGCTAGGGCGCGCGCCGGTCGCGCGCGCCGAGACCCTCGTCCTCGGCGTCCGCCCACAGGGCGCTGTTGTAGGGGGCGTCGGGGATGGTGACGAGGTCGGTGCGGCGGGGCGTGGTCCCGGCCCGCTCGGGCGGGGCGGTCTCGCGCAGCAGGGCGAGACTCTCGCGCAGATGGTCCGCGTCGGCGCGCACCCGGCGGATCTCCAGGCCGGTCCCGATCTGCTGCTCCAGTCGGCCGACGGTGCGGAACAGCTCCTCCACCGTGCGCTGTGCGGCTGTCAGATCGTCCTGAAGGGACATGAAACGCCCTCGCTTCCCATGGGCCCCTCCTGTCGAAGGGAGCAGGAGGGAGGCTGACAACGCTGATGCGCATGAGAGTGTCGCGCGTCACATATTGCCTTGGCTAGGGCGCCACCGCGATTACCCATTTCGTGTCGCCCGGATACGCCCTGTCAGCGTGCGGGGGTGCCTTCGGGCTTGCTCCCTCCGGGTGGCAAAACCCCCGTATCCGCCGTGTCTGCGCCCCGGAACGGGGGGCGTCGCGTTCAGTGGTGCAGCAATAGATGCGATGAAAGACATAAGCCGCCAAACGTGTGCAGCCCGGAGGTTCAGACATGTCGATCGACGGCATCCGAGTCGGGGCGGCCTCCCGTCAGCGCCGCTGCACCGCGCTCCTCGCGGCGGGCGTGCTCCTTCCGCTGCCGGTCCTGGCCGGCTGCAGCTCCTCGTCCTCCGAGGAGGCCACTCCCCGGCAGGCCGTCGTGCCGCAGGACGTCGCCTCCGCGGCCCGCGGACAGCTGCGCGGCGGCGGCACGGTGCGCTGGGCGATCGACGCCGTGCCGGTGACCCTCAACACCTTCCAGTCCGACGCCGACGCGGCCAGCGACCGGATCGCCGGGGCGGTCCTGCCCGCGCTGTTCACCCTCGACGAGCGCGGCCGGCCCAAGCGGAACCCCGACTACCTCGACTCCGCGGACGTGACCGAGCGCGAGCCCCAGCAGGTCGTGGTCTACAAGCTGAAGCGCGCGGCCAAGTGGAGCGACGGCCGGGCCCTCGGCGCGGAGGACTTCGCGGCCCAGTGGAAGGCGCTCAGCGGCCGGAACCGTGCCTACTGGACCGCGCGCAACGCCGGGTACGAGCGGATCCGGAAGATCGAGCAGGGCCACAGCCCGCAGGAGGTCCGGGTCACCTTCGGCAAGCCGTACACCGACTGGCGGTCGCTGTTCACCCCGCTCTACCCCAAGGCCGTCATGGGCACCCCCGGCGCCTTCAACGACGGCGCGCGCAAGACCCTCAAGGCCACGGCCGGGCCCTTCGCGCTGAAGGATGTCGACGGTACGAAGGGGCGGGGGAAGGTCACCCTGGTCCGGAATACGCGCTGGTGGGGCGAGCGCCCGAAGCTGGACTCGGTGGTGTTCAAGGCCGTGGCGCGGGACCGGCGGGCGGCCGCCCTGAGCGACGGTGAGCTGGACGTCGCCGACATCGACCGGTCGACGGTGGAGAAGATCCAGGCCGCGGCGCGGCCGAAGAGCGGGGGCCGGAGCGAGAAGGGCGGCGACGCCCGGCAGGCGGCCCACCACGGCGAGTCGCTCGCCGGAGCGCTCCGCTCCGCCCACGCCGGTCCGACGGAGGCGCTCCGGGCCTGGGCCCGGGCCCACGGGACGCCGCAGGAGCGCGCCGCCGAACGGGCGCGCCGCGCGGCGGCCTCCCGGGCGGAGAACCTGCGCGGCTACACCGTGCGCAAGTCCCTGGAGCCCGCCTACACCCAGCTCGCGCTGAACGGCGCCTCCGGGCCGCTGGCCGACGAGCGGGTGCGCCGGGCCGTCGCCCGGGCGATCAACCGGCAGGCCATCGCCGACGCCGTGCTGAAGCCGCTCGCCCTGCCCGCCCAGCCGCTCGGCAGCCATCTGCTGATGGCCGGGCAGCAGGGCTACCAGGACAACAGCGCCGCACTCGGCAGCCAGGACACCGAGGCCGCCCAGGCGCTGCTCAGCTCCGCGGGCTGGCGGCGGGAGGGCGGCGCGGACCTGCCCAAGGCGGGCGGGAAGGCGGAGGACCGGCGCAACGGCGACGACACGGGCCAGGACGGGGACGAGAAGAAGAAGCAGGCCCGGGAGGAGCGCGGCGAGAAGAAGGACGAGAAGAAGAAGGACGAGAAGAAGAACGAGAAGCAGCGGGACGAGGAGAAGCAGGCCCGGGAGAAGCGGGACGAGGAGAAGCCGGCGAAGAAGGACGGGGAGAAGCAGGAGAGCGCGCGGAAGGACGACGGGGAGAAGCGGGACGGCGAAAAGCAGGACGGGGAGAAGAAGGACCGGGAGAAGAAGGGCTCGGCGAAGGAGGCCGGGCCGGGCGGCAGCAGGGCCGGGTCGGCCGACGTCCACGCGGTCCGCAAGGACGGCAAGCCGCTGGTCCTCCGCTTCGTCCTGCCGACCGGAACCGGTGCCGAACCGCTGCGCACCGTCGGCGACCGGATCTCCGCGATGCTGGAGGACATCGGCGTCAGGACCGAGATCGTCAAGGTCAAGGACGACAGCTACTTCAAGGACCACATCGCCGCCGGTGACTACGACCTCGCCCTGTGGTCCTGGCCCGCGAGCGCCTACCCGGCCACCGACGCCCGTCCGATCTTCGCCAAGCCGCAGCCCGCGGCGGACGGCTCGCTGATCGTCGAGCAGAACTACACCCGGGTCGGCACGGACCACATCGACCAGCTCTTCGACCAGGCGGTCTCCGAGCTGGACGGCGCGGCCTCGCGCAGCCTGGTGCGCCGGGCGGACGCCCGGATCTGGGCGGTGGCCGGTTCGCTCCCGCTCTACCAGCGGCCGCAGCTCGTCGCGGCGCGGTCGAACCTCGCGAACGTCGGGGCCTACGGCTTCGCCACCCCGCGCTACCAGGACATCGGCTTCCGGAAGTAGCGCTTCAGCAGGAAAGCGGCCTCCGCAGGAAGCGGCCACGGCAGGAGACGGCCGCACCGCAGGAAACAGCCACCGCAGGAGACGGCCTCCGCAGAAGACGCCTTCCGCGGAGAGCCGGACGGGCCGGGGGCGGGCGGGTCGCCACCGGCCCGCCCGCCCCGGCCACGAGGGCCCTCACCGGCCCGCCCCGGGGCCCCGTCCCCCGGGAACCGAGACCATGACCGTGATCAGACCCGGGAACGGGGGAGTCGAGAGCATGCAGCGTGTGTGGATCGCAGCAGCGGTGGCCGTCCTGGTGACAGCGGGAACGGCGGGCTGCTCGGCGGAGAGCGACGACAAGCCGGCCAGGACCGAGGCCGCCGCGAAGCGGCCCGCCCCCGCGCCGCCCGCCCGCCGTGCGGTGGAGCGGGCGTGCGAGGACGGTACCTACCGCTGGTTCAACGCCGCCCAGCGCTCGGTCGTCACCGATCTCTCCCCGACCCGGCAGTACCGCAAGGGCCGGGAGATCAGCAGTGAGCGCAACGTGGAACTCGTGCGCTTCACGCCCGCGGTGGCGGCCCGGGGCCCGGCGCTCCCCGCCGGTCTGGTGATCCAGGCCCTCGCCCAGCGGCTGAAGGCCGACGGCCTGGCGGGAGACGGCATGGAGGGCTCCCCGGCCAGCTCGCGGGACGACGGCAGCTCCGCCGGCACCTGGTCCGCGAGCCGGTCCGGCCGGTACCTCACGGCCCGCTCGGTCCGGCTGGTCGAAGCCGACTTCACCTACACCTGCCGCGGCACGGGCCGGAGCGCCACCACCTCCGGCCATGTGCTCACCTGGCGGTCGGGGGCCGATCTGGACGTGGTGAGCTGCGCCGCCAAGCCGGAGAAGAAGCGGCCGGCGTGGCTGCGCGAGGCGGCCCGGCTCGGCTGCCGCAAGGGCGATCCGGCGCGCTCCTGACCGGCGCGGGAACGGGCGGTACGGGCGGTAGGCATCGCCGGGGAGTCCGGAGTTTGCCGGTCCACGTACCATGGGAGGCAGCCGAGGCGGGCCAGCCCGGCGGGGCGTACGAGGAATGAGACGCCGCATCCCACGATCCGAGAGAAGCGCTAGTCACCCATGCCCACGCGCCACGACATTCGTAACGTCGCCATCGTCGCCCACGTCGACCACGGCAAGACGACCCTCGTCGACGCCATGCTGAAGCAGGCCGGTGCCTTCGCCGCGCACGCCGCTGAGAACCTCGACGAGCGCATGATGGACTCGAACGACCTCGAGCGCGAGAAGGGCATCACCATTCTCGCGAAGAACACCGCGGTCAAGTACCACCCGAAGGACGGTGGCGACCCGGTCACCATCAACATCATCGACACCCCCGGCCACGCCGACTTCGGCGGTGAGGTCGAGCGCGGTCTGTCGATGGTCGACGCGGTCGTCCTGCTGGTCGACGCCTCCGAGGGCCCGCTCCCGCAGACCCGCTTCGTGCTCCGCAAGGCCCTCGCGGCCCGGATGCCGGTCATCCTGTGCATCAACAAGACCGACCGCCCGGACTCCCGGATCGACGAGGTCGTCAACGAGACCTACGACCTGTTCCTGGACCTGGACGCGGACGAGGACCAGATCGAGTTCCCGATCGTCTACGCCTGCGCCCGTGACGGCGTCGCCTCGCTGACCAAGCCGGAGGACGGCACCGTCCCCGCCGACAGCGAGAACCTGGAGCCGTTCTTCACCACGCTGCTGGACACGGTCCCGGCCCCGCAGTTCGACGAGACCGCCCCGCTCCAGGCGCACGTCACCAACCTCGACGCCGACAACTTCCTCGGCCGTATCGCGCTGCTCCGGGTCGAGCAGGGCGAGCTGAAGAAGGGGCAGACCGTCGCCTGGATCAAGCGCGACGGCTCGATCTCCAACGTCCGCATCACCGAGCTGATGATGACCGAGGCGCTCACCCGCAAGCCCGCCGAGAAGGCCGGCCCGGGCGACATCTGCGCCGTCGCCGGTATCCCGGACATCATGATCGGCGAGACGCTGGCCGACCCGGAGAACCCGGTCGCGCTGCCGCTGATCACGGTCGACGAGCCCGCGATCTCGATGACCATCGGCACCAACACCTCGCCGCTGGTCGGCAAGGGCGGCACCGGCAAGGGCGCGGACGCCAAGAACGCGGTCAAGGACCGCAAGGTCACCGCCCGCCAGGTCAAGGACCGCCTGGAGCGCGAGCTGATCGGTAACGTCTCGCTGCGCGTGCTGGAGACCGAGCGTCCCGACGCCTGGGAGGTGCAGGGCCGCGGCGAGCTGGCGCTGGCCATCCTGGTCGAGCAGATGCGCCGCGAGGGCTTCGAGATGACCATCGGCAAGCCGCAGGTGGTCACCAAGGAGGTCGACGGCAAGACCTACGAGCCCGTCGAGCGGATGACCATCGACGTGCCCGAGGAGCACATGGGCGCCGTCACCCAGCTGATGGGTGTCCGCAAGGGCCGCATGGACAACATGTCCAACCATGGCTCCGGCTGGGTCCGCATGGAGTTCGTCGTCCCCTCCCGCGGTCTGATCGGCTTCCGTACCGAGTTCCTGACCAACACCCGCGGCACCGGTATCGCGCACTCCATCCACGAGGGCCACGAGCCGTGGTTCGGCCAGCTCTCCACCCGTAACAACGGCTCCCTGGTCGCCGACCGTTCCGGTGCGGTCACCGCCTTCGCGATGACCAACCTCCAGGAGCGCGGTGTGCTCTTCACCGACCCGGGCACCGAGGTGTACGAGGGCATGATCGTCGGTGAGAACTCCCGCTCCGACGACATGGACGTCAACATCACCAAGGAGAAGAAGCTCACCAACATGCGCTCCTCCTCGGCCGACTCCTTCGAGGCGATCGTGCCGCCGCGCAAGCTGTCGCTGGAGCAGTCCCTGGAGTTCTGCCGCGACGACGAGTGCGTCGAGGTGACCCCGGAGGCCGTGCGCATCCGCAAGGTCGTCCTGGACCAGAAGGAGCGCGGCCGCACGGCGTCGCGCGCCAAGCGGTGACCCGCCGCCTTTTCCGGTGACTCTCCCGCGTGAGCCGATGAGCTGACAGCTCTTCAGCCGCAGGGATACGCTCGGCCCGGCACCCCTTTCGACGAGGGTGCCGGGCCGTCGTGCGTGCCCCCGCGTGTCAACGGGGTTTCTCCCGCACCGCGTTCGGATATCGGGCACCGATCACCGGAAGAAGCGTTAACAGTCCGTTTCATGCCTGTCTGTATGGGCTCCCTTTGTCCGGATTTCGGGCATCTCGATGAACTTGATGTGACCAAAACGAGATCCCTTACGTGTGGTTTACGGCGCGAACCTACTCGATAGTTGGGTCCATTGAGCTCGGGTCAATGGGTCAAGCGCTGTGGGGAGCGCCGACTCACGAGCAGGGGGTGCCGACTGCAGCTGTCAGGGGTGTCAGCGCGCGGCCGGCGTCCTTCCATGTAATGGACAGTGGACTCCTGAGGAGGCATACCCATGCGCGGTGCCAAGAGCGCCAAGTGGGTCGCGGGCGCGATCGTCGTGGCGATGGCCGCGACCGCCTGCGGTGGCGGCAACGACTCCGGTGCCGGCGGCGGCATCAACGACGGCAAGCCGGACCCCAAGGGGATCCTGGTCGCCCAGCTGAGTGAGCCGCAGCACCCGCTCCAGCCGGCGAACGCCAAGGAGAGCCAGGGGAGTCGCGTGCTGCGCACCATCTTCTCCGGCCTCGTGGACTACCAGCCCGGCACCGGCAAGCTCGAGTACATCAACGCCGAGTCGGTCACGCCGAACAAGGACTCCTCCGTCTGGACCGTCAAGCTCAAGCCGGGATGGAAGTTCCACAACGGCGAGCCGGTCACCGCCAAGTCCTACGTGGACTCCTGGAACTGGTCGGCCAACGTCGAGAACGGCCAGACCAACTCCAGCTGGTTCCAGGACATCAAGGGCTACGAGGACGTCCACCCCGAGAAGGGCAAGCCCTCCTCGAAGAAGATGTCCGGCCTGAAGGTCGTGAACGACAACGAGTTCACGATCAGCCTCAAGGACTCGATCTCGTACTTCGCCTACAAGCTGGGCTACGACGTCTGGGCCCCGCTCCCCAGCGGCTTCTTCAAGGACCCCAAGGGCTACGGCGAGAAGCCGGTCGGCAACGGCCCCTACAAGTTCGTCTCCTGGGACCACAAGAAGCTGATCAAGGTCCGGAAGTACGACGACTACAAGGGGTCGAACAAGGCCAAGAACGGCGGCATCGACTTCAAGAACTACACCACCGCCGAGGCCGCCTACTCGGACCTGCGCTCCGACCAGCTCGACTGGATCGAGCAGATCCCGACGACCTCCCTCGCCAACTACAAGCAGGACCTGGGCGAGCGGGCGATCAACACCGACCAGTCGTCGATCCAGACCATCGCCTTCGCCTTCTACACCAAGCAGTGGAAGAACATCGACCCCAAGGTCAAGCAGGGCCTGTCGATGGCGATCGACCGTGACACCATCACCAAGAAGACGCTGAACGGCAGCCGCGTCCCGGCGACCAGCTTCGTCGCCAAGGACGTCCTCGGCTACCAGGACGGCGCCTGTGGCGAGGCGTGCACCTACAACCCGAAGAAGGCCAAGGCCCTCATCAAGGAGGGTGGCGGCGTCCCGACCAACAAGATCTCGATCCAGTTCAACGCGGACCAGCCGCACAAGATCTGGGTCGACGCGGTCTGCAACAGCATCCGCAACGCCACCGGCGTCGAGTGCGTCGGCGACTCCAAGCCGGACTTCCAGGCCGACCTGAACGCCCGGGACAACAAGCAGGTCAAGTCGATGCACCGGTCCGGCTGGACGCTGGACTACCCGGTCAACGCCAACTTCATGCGTGACCTGTACGGCACCACGGCCGCGGGCAACACCGACGCCTACTCGAACAAGAAGTTCGACGAGCTGTCGGCCGAGGCGGACAAGGCCCCGACCCTCGACGAGACGGTCAAGAAGTACCAGGAGGCCGAGAAGCTGCTCGCAGCCGACATGCCGGCGATCCCGCTCTGGTACTACAAGGTCGACTCCGGTCAGTCCAAGAACGTGTTCGGGAAGATCCCGTTCGCCCAGGACGGCGACCCCATCTTCACCGACGTCCAGGTGAAGCAGAAGTAGCAAACCGGGAACGCCGGCCGGTGCCGCCGCTCGTACGAAGCGGCGGCACCGGCCTGCAGGCGTAGGCCCCGCACCCCCACCGCAGGGCGGTGCCGAGGTCTGCCGCCACCCCTCACGGCTTGGAGGCATGATGGGGCGCTACGTCGCGCGGCGACTGCTCCAGATGATCCCGGTGTTCATCGGGACGACTCTGTTGATTTTCCTGATGGTGCACTCACTCCCCGGCGACCCCGTCCGGGCGATGTGGGGCGACAAGGCGGCGGACCCCGCCCAGGTCGCGCAACTGCGCCATGAATTCGGTCTGGACCTGCCGATGTGGCAGCAGTATCTGAACTACATGGCCGACCTGTTCAAGGGCGACTTCGGTACCACGTTCGGCGGCCGGCCGGTCCTGGACGAGATGTCGATGGCCTTCCCGGTCACGGTCCGGCTCACCCTGGTGGCCCTCACCATCGAGATCGTGCTGGGTATCGCGCTCGGTGTGTGGGCGGGGCTGAAGGCGGGCCGGGCGGTGGACACCGGGGTGCTCGCGTTCACCCTGATCGTCATCTCGATCCCGGTCTTCGTCCTCGGCTATCTGGCGCAGACGCTGTTCGCCGACACCCTCGGCTGGGTCACGCCCAGCGTCCAGGACTCCATGGACATCGGACAGTTGATGCTGCCCGGCTTCGTCCTGGCGATGCTCTCGCTGGCGTATGTCGCGCGGCTCACCCGGACCACCGTCGCCGAGAACCGCCGGGCGGACTACATGCGCACCGCGATGGCCAAGGGCCTTCCCCGGGGCCGCATCGTCGGTGTCCATCTGCTGCGCAACTCGCTGATCCCCGTCATCACCTTCCTCGGGTCCGACATCGGTGCCCTGATGGGCGGCGCGGTGGTCACCGAGGGCATCTTCAACGTCCAGGGTGTCGGGAACGTGCTCTTCCACGCGCTCGGTCAGCGCGAGGGCTCGACGATCGTCGGTATCGTCACGGTCTTCGTCCTCATCTTCCTGGTGCTCAACCTGATCGTCGACCTGCTCTACGCGGTCCTGGACCCGAGGATCCGGTATGCCTGACGTGACCAAGACGAAGACGGAGCAGGTCGTCGACGCCGTCGCGGCACCTGCTGCCGAGCCCGCGGCGAGCGTGGCCACCGAGAAGGCGCGGAGCCTGTGGGGCGACGCCTGGCACGACCTGCGCCGCCGCCCGGTCTTCGTGATCTCGGTGGTGCTGCTGCTCGTGCTGTTCACCATGGCCGCGTTCCCGTCGCTCTTCACCAGCGCCAACCCGCGGGCCGGACAGCTCACCGACCACTTCCTGACCAAGCCCCAGCTGACGCACTTCTTCCAGCCCGACTGGTTCGGCTATGACAACCAGGGCAACAGTGTCTACGCGCGTACCGTTTACGGAACCCGCGCCTCCATCCTGGTCGGTGTCGGCGTCACCTTCGTGGTGACGCTGGTCGGTGGTGTCCTCGGCATGCTCGCCGGCTACTTCGGCGGCTGGCTGGACGGGATCATCTCCCGGCTCACCGATGTCTTCTTCGGCCTGCCGTTCCTGCTCGGCGCCATGGTCGTGCTCAACGCGTTCACCAAGCGCGACGTCCTCGTGGTCATCGGTGCGCTGGCCTTCCTGGGCTGGACACAGATCACCCGGGTGATGCGCAGCGCGGTGATCACCAACAAGCACGCGGACTACGTCATGGCGGCCCGGGCCCTCGGCGCGAGCACCACCCGGATCATGTTCCGGCACGTGCTGCCGAACTCGGTCGCTCCGGCCATCGTCGTCGCCACCATCTCGCTCGGCGGCTTCATCTCGGCCGAGGCCACCCTCTCGTACCTGGGCATGGGACTCGCCGACCCGGCGATCTCCTGGGGCACCGATGTCTCCATGGCCAAGGACGTACTGCGCGACAACCCGCACGTCATGCTCTTCCCCGCACTCGCGGTCAGCATCACCGTGTACGCGTTCATCATGCTCGGCGACGCGGTGCGCGACGCCCTCGACCCCAAGCTGCGCTGAGGAGGGCGTACGTGACCATCATCGAAGAATCAGCTGATGTCCCGGCGCCCCGTGCCGGTGGCGACGACAGCACCCCGCTGCTCGAAGTCCGTGACCTGCACGTGGAGTTCCACACCCGGGACGGCGTCGCCAAGGCGGTGAACGGGGTCAACTACAGCGTGGCCCCCGGCGAGACGCTGGCGGTGCTCGGCGAGTCCGGCTCCGGCAAGTCCGTCACCGCGCAGGCCATCATGGGCATCCTCGACATGCCCCCCGGCCGGATCCCGCAGGGCGAAATCCTGTTCCAGGGCCGGGACATGCTCACCATGAGCAACGAGGAACGGCGGAAGATCCGCGGCGCCAAGATGGCGATGATCTTCCAGGACGCCCTCTCCTCGCTGAATCCGGTGCTCTCCGTCGGCTATCAGCTCGGTGAGATGTTCCGGGTGCACCAAGGCCTCTCCCGCAAGGAGGCCAAGGCCAAGGCGATCGAGCTGATGGACCGGGTGCGGATCCCGGCGGCGAAGCAGCGGGTGGGCGACTATCCGCATCAGTTCTCGGGCGGTATGCGGCAGCGGATCATGATCGCGATGGCGCTGGCGCTGGAGCCGGATCTGATCATTGCGGACGAGCCGACGACGGCGCTGGACGTGACGGTCCAGGCACAGGTCATGGACCTGCTGGCGGAGCTCCAGCGCGAGTTCAACATGGGTCTGATCCTGATCACCCATGACCTCGGTGTCGTCGCCGACGTCGCCGACAAGATCGCGGTGATGTACGCGGGGCGGATCGTGGAGACGGCTCCGGTGCACGAGCTGTACAAGCGTCCGGCCCACCCCTACACCCGCGGTCTGCTGGACTCGATCCCGCGGCTGGACCAGAAGGGGCAGGACCTCTACGCGATCAAGGGCCTGCCGCCCAACCTGCTGAAGATCCCGTCCGGCTGCGCCTTCAACCCGCGCTGCCCGAAGGCCGAGGACAGCTGCCGCACCGAGGTGCCGGTGCTGCACCAGGTCACCGAGCGGGACGGCGGCGAGCTGGCCGGCCGCGGGAGCGCCTGCCACTTCTGGAAGGAGACGATCCATGGCTGAGATCAAGAAGACCGACGAGGCCGTGGACGCGACCCCGAACGTCACCGAGGTGGTGACGAGCGACGCCTCCACCACCACCGAGGTGGAGGCCGCGATCGCGGCCCCGGTGGAGCGGGGCGAGCCGATCCTCCAGGTGCGCAACCTGGTCAAGCACTTCCCGCTGACCCAGGGCATCCTCTTCAAGCGGCAGGTCGGCGCGGTCAAGGCCGTGGACGGTGTCTCCTTCGACCTCTACCAGGGCGAGACGCTGGGCATCGTCGGCGAGTCCGGCTGCGGCAAGTCCACCGTCGCCAAGCTGCTGATGACCCTGGAGACCGCCACCTCCGGCGAGGTCTTCTACAAGGGCCAGGACATCACCAAGCTGTCGGGGCGGGCGCTGAAGGCGGTGCGGCGGAACATCCAGATGGTGTTCCAGGACCCGTACACCTCGCTCAACCCGCGGATGACCGTCGGTGACATCATCGGCGAGCCCTTCGACATCCACCCGGAGGTGGCTCCGAAGGGTGACCGGCGGCGCAAGGTGCAGGAGCTGCTGGACGTCGTCGGGCTGAACCCGGAGTACATCAACCGGTATCCGCACCAGTTCTCCGGCGGTCAGCGGCAGCGCATCGGCATCGCCCGCGGCCTGGCGCTCAACCCGGAGATCATCATCTGCGACGAGCCGGTCTCGGCGCTGGACGTCTCGGTGCAGGCGCAGGTCATCAACCTGATGGACCGGCTCCAGGAGGAGTTCAACCTCTCCTACCTGTTCATCGCGCACGACCTGTCGATCGTCCGGCACATCTCCGACCGCGTCGGTGTGATGTACCTGGGCCGGATGGCGGAGATCGGGACCGACACCGAGATCTACGACCACCCGACCCACCCGTACACCCAGGCGCTGCTCTCCGCCGTGCCCGTCCCCGATCCGGAGGCGCGCGAGGGCCGGGAGCGGATCATCCTGGCCGGTGACGTGCCGTCCCCGGCCAACCCGCCGTCCGGCTGCCGCTTCCGCACCCGCTGCTGGAAGGCCGAGGAGAAGTGCTCCACGGAGGTGCCGCTGCTCGCGATCCCGGAGCGGTTCGCGGACAGCGACTCCCCGGCCGCCCATGAGTCGGCGTGCCACTTCGCGGAGGAGAAGGACGTGGTGCACGCGGCCTGAGGCCGTCCGCTGCGGATCGTGCGCCCCACGGGACTGCCCGTGGGGCGCACGTCTGTTCCCGGGCCGAAGGGTGCCTCGGGCAGGGCCGTCGCGGATCACCGCAGGCCGCAGCACCGGAACGGCAGTCGCACCGGAACGGCCGCAGCACCGGAACGGCCCGCCCCACCGGACGGCCGCCGCACCGAACCACCGCGGCGCCCCGCCTCGCCCCGGGCCGCTTCCGGAGTCCCCGCCGGCCCCCGCCCACTGACGGGCATTCGGGGGGATCTGGCGCATGATCCGCGTGTAGGGAGTTAGCATAAGTGCACTTTGGGGCAATTTGGGGTGTTATTTGGTCTACGTGAGACCTGGCACTCCAAGGAGGCACCCATGCGCGGAGCCATGTACGCCAAGTGGGCCGCAGGTGCCGTGACCGTCGCCCTCGCCGCGACGGCGTGCGGCAGCGGCGGTGGGGGCAGCGGCACCGACGGTTCCGGAATCGTCAGCTCTTCCTGGGGCGACCCGCAGAACCCGCTCGAGCCGGCCAATACCAACGAGGTCCAGGGCGGCAAGGTCATGGACATGATCTTCCGTGGTCTGAAGAAGTACGACCCCCGGACCGGCGCGGCCCAGAACATGGTGGCCGAGAAGATCGAGACGACCGACTCGCAGAACTTCACCATCACCCTCAACGCCGGCTGGACCTTCAGCAACGGGGAGAAGGTGACCTCGAACTCCTTCGTGGACGCCTGGAACTACGGGGCCCTCATCACGAACAAGCAGAAGAACGCCCCCTTCTTCGGCACCATCGAGGGCTACGACCAGGTCCACCCGGAGTCCGGCGGCCCCACCGCCAAGACGCTCTCCGGGCTGAAGGTGAAGGACGACCGGACGTTCACGGTGAAGCTGAGCCAGAAGTTCTCCACCTGGCCCGACACCCTCGGATACGCGGCGTTCTCCCCACTGCCGAAGACCTTCTTCAGCGACCACTCCGCCTGGCTCAGCCAGCCGGTGGGCAACGGCCCGTACACCATCGACTCGTACACCAAGGGCTCGCAGATGCAGCTGCGCACCTGGAACGAGTACCCCGGCAACGACAAGGCGCGCAACGGCGGTGTGGACCTCAAGGTCTACACCGACAACAACACCGCCTACACCGATCTGCTGGCCGGCAATCTCGACCTGGCCGACGACATCCCGGCCTCGCAGCTCAAGAACGCCCCCAGCGACCTCGGCAGCCGCTATATCAACCAGCCCGCGGGCATCATCCAGACCCTCACCTTCCCCTACTACGACAAGGACTGGGGACCGGGGAAGGAGAAGCTCCGGCTCGGCATCTCCCGGGCCATCAACCGCCCGCAGATCACCGAGCAGATCTTCCAGAAGACCCGCACCCCCGCCACCGACTGGACCTCACCGGTCCTCGGGAAGGACGGCGGCTACCGGGCCGGGCTCTGCGGCGACGCCTGCACGTACGACCCCGCCGCGGCCAAGAAGCTCATTCAGGAGGGCGGCGGCCTCCCCGGCGGCCGGATGACCATCACCACCAACGTCGACACCGGCTCCCACCGGCTGTGGACGGACGCCGTCTGCAACAGCATCAACAACGTGCTGGGCGACGACCAGGCCTGCACGGTCAAGCCCGTCGGCACCTTCGCCGACTACCGCAACCAGGTCACCAGCGGCAAGATGACCGGCCCGTTCCGCGCCGGCTGGCAGATGGACTACCCGCTGATCCAGAACTTCCTCCAGCCGCTCTACTACACCGGCGCCTCCTCCAACGACGGCAAGTTCACCAACAAGGACTTCGACGACCTCGTCGACCAGGCGAACGGCGAGAGCGACACCGCACAGGCCGTCGGCACCTTCCAGGACGCCGAGAAGATCCTCGCCCAGCAGATGCCGGCCATCCCGCTCTGGTACCAGAACGGCAACGGCGGCTACTCGGAGCGCATCAGCAACGTGACGCTCAACCCGTTCAGCGTCCCCGTCTACAACGAGATCCAGGTCACGTGAGGCCCGGCCGCCACCGGGACCGGTGCCCCCGACGGCACCGGTCCCGCGGACCCGCCTCCGCCGGCCCACCACCTGCGGAGCTGCCATGGGCCGCTATGTGATCCGACGGCTGCTCCAGATGATCCCGGTGTTCATCGGCAGCACGTTCCTGATCTTCATCATGGTGTACGCCCTCGGGGACCCGGTCGCGGCCCTCTTCGGCGACAAGGCCCCGGACGCCGCCACCGCCGCGCAGATCCGCAAGGACCTCTACCTCGATCAGCCGCTGTGGAAGCAGTACCTCCACTACATGGGGCAGATCTTCCAGGGCGACTTCGGAACGGCGTTCAACGGACAGCCCGTCACCGAGCTGATGGCCACCGCCCTGCCCGTGACGCTCCGGCTGACCCTGGTCGCGGTGGTCATCGAAATGCTCGTCGGCATCACCCTCGGGGTGCTGAGCGGACTGCGCCGCGGCCGGAGCGTCGACACCACGGTGCTCTTCCTGACCCTGATCGTCATCTCGGTGCCCACCTTCGTCACCGGCTATGTGCTGCAGTTCCTGCTCGGCGTCAAATGGGAGGTCGTCAGCCCGTCGGTGTCGCCCGAGGCGCCGTTCGACGAGCTGATCCTGCCCGGCACCGTCCTCGCCCTGGTCTCGCTGGCCTACGTCACCCGGCTGAGCCGCACCTCGATCGCGGAGAACGTCCGCGCCGACTACGTCCGGACCGCGATCGCCAAGGGACTCCCGCGCCGCCGGGTCATCACCCGGCACCTGCTGCGCAACTCGCTGATCCCGGTCGTCACCTTCATCGGCACGGACATCGGCTTCCTGATGGGCGGGGCGATCGTCACCGAGCGGATCTTCAACATCCACGGGGTCGGCTTCCAGCTCTACCAGGGGATCCTGCGGAACAACTCGCCCACGGTGGTCGGCTTCGTGACCGTACTGGTCATCGTCTTCCTGCTGGCCAACCTGGTCGTCGACGTCCTCTACGGCGTGCTCGACCCGAGGATCCGCTATGCCTGAGCAGCCGTACGACCCGGAGGAAGCCATCGCCCCGACCGGCGTCGGCGGCACGATGGACCTCGCCGTCAGCGAGGCGGAGACCCTGGAAGGCGGCCCCGCGGGCGGACCGGCACCCGTCGGGCCCACCGGCCGGCCCCGCAGCCTCTGGTCCGACGCCTGGCACGAACTGCGTCGCAACCCGGTCTTCATCATCTCCGGCCTGATGATCGTCTTCCTGGTGCTGATCTCCGTGTGGCCGCAGCTCATCGCCGACGGCAACCCGCTCCAGTGCGACCTCGCCAAGTCCCAGCAGGGCTCGGCGCCCGGCCACCCCTTCGGCTTCGACACCCAGGGCTGCGACGTCTACACCCGCACCGTCTACGGAGCCCGCGCCTCCGTCACCGTCGGCGTCTGCGCCACCCTCGGCGCGGCCCTCCTCGGCAGCCTCCTCGGCGGCCTCGGAGGCTACTACGGACGGTGGGGGGACGCCCTGCTCTCCCGCACCGCCGACATCTTCTTCGGCATCCCGGTCGTCCTCGGCGGACTGGTCTTCCTGTCCGTCGTCACCAGCAGCACCGTGTGGCCGGTCGTCGGGTTCATCGTGCTGCTCGGCTGGCCGCAGATCTCCCGGATCGCCCGCGGCGCGGTGCTCACCGCCATCCAGAACGACTACGTCCAGGCGGCCCGGGCCCTCGGCGCGGGCAACGGCCGGATCCTGCTGCGGCACGTCGGGCCGAACGCGGTGGCCCCGGTCATCGTGGTCGCCACCATCGCGCTCGGCACCTACATCTCGCTGGAGGCCACGCTGTCCTTCCTCGGCGTGGGGCTGCGCCCGCCCACCGTCTCCTGGGGCATCGACATCTCCAACGCCGCCCCGCAGATCCGCAACGCACCGCACATGCTGCTCTGGCCGGCCGGCGCCCTGAGCATCACCGTCCTCGCGTTCATCATGCTCGGCGACGCGGTGCGCGACGCCCTCGACCCCAAGCTGCGCTGAGGAGGAGGCCCATGTCCACGCTGCTGGAGGTGCGCGACCTGCGCGTCGAGTTCCGGACCCGGGACGGCGTCGCCCGTGCCGTGAACGGGGTGTCCTGCGAGGTCGACGCCGGGGAGACGCTGGCCGTGCTGGGCGAGTCCGGCTCGGGGAAGTCCGTCACGGCCCAGGCCGTCATGGGCATCCTGGACAGCCCGCCCGGCTTCGTCACCGGTGGCCAGGTGCTCTTCCAGGGGCGGGACCTGCTCACCATGGACCGGGAGGAGCGCCGGAGGATCCGCGGCGCCAGGATGGCGATGATCTTCCAGGACGCGCTCTCCTCGCTGAATCCGGTGCTGTCGGTGGGCTATCAGCTCGGTGAGATGTTCCGGGTGCATCAGGGTCTCTCCCGCAAGGAGGCCAGGGCCAGAGCCGTGGAGTTGATGGACCGGGTGCGGATTCCGGCGGCGAAGCAGCGGGTGGGCGACTATCCGCATCAGTTCTCGGGCGGTATGCGGCAGCGGATCATGATCGCGATGGCGCTGGCGCTGGAGCCGGATCTGATCATTGCGGACGAGCCGACGACGGCGCTGGACGTGACGGTCCAGGCGCAGGTGATGGACCTGCTGGCGGAGCTCCAGCGGGAGTTCACCATGGGTCTGATCCTGATCACCCACGATCTGGGGGTGGTGGCGGATGTCGCCGACAAGATCGCGGTGATGTACGCGGGGCGGATCGTGGAGACGGCTCCGGTGCACGAGCTGTACAAGCGTCCGGCCCACCCGTACACCCGCGGCCTGCTGAACTCGATCCCGCGGCTGGACCAGAAGGGCCAGGACCTCTCCGCGATCAAGGGCCTGCCGCCCAACCTCACCGCCGTTCCGCCCGGCTGCGCCTTCCACCCGCGCTGCCCGCGGGCCCGGGACCTCTGCCGGACCGAGCGGCCCCCGCTGCTGCCGGTCACCGAGCCGGTGGTGCCGATGCCGCAGGCCCGGGCGGGGACCCCGCTGTCGGAGGCCATGGGCGAGGCCGAGGTCCCCGGCCGCACCAGTGCCTGTCACTTCTGGAAGGACGAGCTGCATGCCTGAGCCGATCCTCGAAGTGCGCGACCTCGCCAAGCTCTACCCCCTCACCCGGGGCATCGTCGTCAAGAGGCAGGTGGGCGCGATCCGCGCGGTCGACACCGTCTCCTTCGACCTGATGCGCGGTGAGACCCTCGGCGTCGTGGGGGAGTCGGGCTGCGGCAAGTCGACCCTCGCGAAGCTGCTGGTCAACCTGGAACGGCCGACGTCCGGCCGGATCCGCTTCAAGGGCCAGGACATCACCGAGCTGTCGGGGCGGGCGCTGAAGGCGGTGCGGCGGAACATCCAGATGGTGTTCCAGGACCCGTACACCTCGCTCAACCCGCGGATGACCGTCGGCGACATCATCGGCGAGCCGTACGACATCCACCCGGAGGTGGCTCCGAAGGGTGACCGGCGGCGCAAGGTGCAGGAGCTGCTGGACGTCGTCGGGCTGAACCCGGAGTACATCAACCGGTACCCGCACCAGTTCTCCGGCGGTCAGCGCCAGCGCATCGGCATCGCCCGCGGCCTGGCGCTCAACCCGGAGATCATCATCTGCGACGAACCGGTCTCGGCGCTGGACGTCTCCGTCCAGGCGCAGGTGGTCAACCTGCTGGACCGGCTCCAGGACGAGTTCCGGCTGTCGTACGTGTTCATCGCGCACGACCTCTCCGTGGTCCGGCACATCTCCGACCGGGTGGCCGTGATGTATCTGGGGCGGTTCGCGGAGACCGGCACCGAGGAGCAGATCTACGCGTACCCGACCCACCCGTACACCCAGGCGCTGCTCTCCGCCGTGCCCGTCCCCGATCCGGAGCTGCGGGAGCTGCGGGAGCGCATCCTGCTCTCCGGCGATGTGCCGTCCCCGGCCGACCCGCCGTCCGGCTGCCGCTTCCGCACCCGCTGCTGGAAGGCCCAGGAGATCTGCGCGCTGGAGACGCCGCCGCTGGCGGTGCCGGAGCGGATGGCGGCCGCCGGCGGCCCGGTCGCCCACCCGTCGGCCTGCCACTTCGCGGAGGAGAAACCGGCGGTGGTGCCGACGGGGGCGGGGTAGGAGCCGGGCCTGCGGCTCCGGCAGCCGGCGGGCCGGCCCGGACCCCCGGACCCTCCGGCGCCCGGTGGCCTGATCAGCCCCGTTCCATCCCCTCCTCCATCGCGGCCAGTGCGGGGTCGAGGATGACATCCGCGCCCCGGGCCGCCGTCGTCGGCTCCTCGGGGAAGTGGCACGCCGTCAGGTGTCCCGGGGCGTTCCCCTCGATCCGGACCAGCGGCGGCTGTTCGGCCGCGCACCGCTCCCGGGCCTTCCAGCAGCGGGTGCGGAAGCGGCAGCCGGACGGCGGGCTGATCGGGGAGGGGACGTCGCCCGCCAGCCGGATACGCTCCCGGCCGGTGCGCTCCTCCTCGTCGCCGATCACCGCCTCCGGCACCGCCGACAGCAGGGCGTGGGTGTACGGGTGGCGGGGCCGGGTGTAGAGGGAGTCGCGGTCCCCGGTCTCCACCACCGTCCCCAGGTACATCACGGCCACCCGCTGCGAGACGTGCCGGACCACCGCCAGGTCGTGGGCGATGAAGACGAACGCGATGCCCAGGTCCCGCTGGAGCCGCTGGAGCAGATTGACCACCTGCGCCTGGATGGAGACGTCCAGCGCGGACACCGGCTCGTCGGCCACGATCAGCCTCGGCTCCAGTGCCAGCGCCCGGGCGACGCCGATCCGCTGCCGCTGGCCGCCGGAGAACTCGTGCGGGAAGCGGTTGTAGTGCTCCGGGTTGAGCCCCACCGTCTCCAGGAGCTCGCGCACCCGCCGCTCCCGGCCGCCCGGCGGACGGATGCCGTTGATCTCCATGGGGCCGCGGATGATGGTGCCGACGGTCTGCCGCGGGTTCAGCGACGCGTACGGGTCCTGGAAGATCATCTGGATCTCGGAGCGCACCGGCGCCAGTCCGGCACGGCCGGCGTGGCTGATGTCCCGGCCCCGGTAGATGATCCGGCCCGCGGTCGGCTCCAGCAGCCGGGTCAGCAGCCGCCCGGTGGTGGACTTCCCGCAGCCGGACTCGCCGACCAGGCCGAAGCTCTCGCCCGCGTGGACGGTGAGATCGATGCCGTCCACGGCCTGGACCGCGCCGACCCT
Organism: Streptomyces sp. bgisy100; assembly: GCF_057709105.1. Classification (NCBI taxonomy): domain Bacteria; kingdom Bacillati; phylum Actinomycetota; class Actinomycetes; order Kitasatosporales; family Streptomycetaceae; genus Streptomyces; species Streptomyces sp. bgisy100. The sequence goes on along the minus strand of NZ_JBYITE010000012.1, from coordinate 38,717 downwards.
CCGGCGGAACGGGAAGCCGCCCTTGACGGGGAAGTGCTTGACCAGGTTCTCCGCGACGAGCAGTGGCTCCCCCGGCGCGGGGGCGGGTGTGGCAGCGGGCGCGGGTGCGCGTGAGGGAGCGGGGACGGGGACGGCCTGTGCGCCCGCCACTTCGCCACCGCGGGTCTCCGCACTCCGCGCACCCCCGCTCCCGCCCCCCTCACGCGGACCGGGAACGTTCGCTTCACTGCTCATGACGGCTCGCCCCCAGCCCGGGCCGGATCTGCCCGGTGAAGATGGTCTGTCGCCGGCCGGCCCCGAGGTGGCAGGCGGCTCCGCGCCCGTCCGGCATGACCGGCCGGTCCTCGGCGCACCGCGGACCACCCGCGCCCGGCGCCCCCCGTGCCGCGTCCACTTCGGAGACGAAGCCGCAGCGCGGGTGGAACGGGCACCCCGCCGGAGGCGCCAGCAGGCTCGGCGGGGCGCCCGGTATCGGCGTCAGCGCCTCCTCCACCGGGGACTCCAGCCGGGGCATGGAGCTCAGCAGCCCCCAGGTGTACGGGTGCTGGGGCGAGCGCAGCACCTCCCGGACGGTGCCGCGCTCCACCGCCCGGCCCGCGTACATCACCAGCAGGTCGTCGGCGGTGTGGGCGACCACGCCCAGATCGTGGGTGATCAGCACGATCGCCGAGCCGAACTCCTGCTGCAGATCCCGCAGCAGGTCCAGGATCTGGGCCTGCACGGTGACGTCCAGTGCGGTCGTCGGCTCGTCCGCGATCAGCAGCTCGGGGTCGCAGACCAGCGCCATCGCGATCATCGCGCGCTGCCGCATGCCCCCGGAGAACTGGTGCGGGTAGTCGTGCACCCGGAGCCGGGCATGCGGAATGCCCACCTTCTCCAGCATCTCGGCCGCGCGCAGCAGCGCCTCCCGCCGGGAGGCCCCGGTGTGCTTGCGGTACGGCTCGGCGATCTGCCGCCCGACGGTGTAGTACGGCGACAGCGCGGTCAGCGAGTCCTGGAAGATCATGGCGACCTTGTTGCCGCGCAGCCGCTCCAGGGTCCGCTCGGTCGCGCCGGTCATCTCCTGGCCGTCCAGCAGGATCTCGCCGCGGATCTCGGTGTGCCGGGGGTCGTGCAGCCCCATCACGGCGAGGTTGGTGACGGACTTCCCCGAGCCGGACTCGCCGACGATGCCCAGGGTGCGGCCCCGTTCCAGGCCGAAGGAGAGCCCGTCGACGGCCTTGACGGTGCCGTCCTCGGTGCCGAAGTGCACATACAGGTCGCGGACGGAGAGGAACGGGCCGGCCGCCGGGGCCGGCGGGGTGGTCTCTGGCGTGGTCGGAAGGGTCACCGTTCTCCCCGGTCTAGGCGAGCCGCACACGCGGGTCGATGTACGCGTAGAGGGCGTCCACGATGATGTTGGCCACCACGATGGCGGTGCAGCTGAACAGCATCACGCCCATGAGCATGGGCAGGTCCTTCTCGGTCACCGAGTTCACCGCGAGCCGGCCGAGGCCGTGCAGCCCGAAGGTGAACTCCGTGATCATCGCGCCGCCGAACAGCGACCCCAGGTCGATGCCGACGATGGTCACGATGGGGGCGAGCGCCCCGCGCCAGGCGTAGCGGAAGAAGACCGTCCGGCGGGACATCCCCTTGGCCCGCGCGGTGCGCACATGCTCCTCGTCCAGCTGCTCGATCATCTGCGAACGGGTCATCCGGCTGTAGTTGGCGACGAAGATGATGGACAGGATCAGCCAGGGCAGCAGCAGCCCGGTGAACCACCGGGCCGGGTCCTCGGTGAGCGGGGTGTACTCGGGGTTGTCGAGCACTCCCCAGGTGTCGACCAGCAGCCACAGCGCGATCACGCCGACGAAGTAGATCTGCAGCGAATTGCCGATCAGCGAGAGCGAGCTGAAGAACTTGTCGGTGACCGTGCCGCGCCGGGCGGCCGCGACCATGCCGATCCCCACCCCCACGACGAGGAAGACGACGGTCCCGCCGACGGTCAGCGACAGGGTGGTGGGGTAGCGGTCGAGGATGGTCTCCCAGACCGGCTGGGAGTCGTTGAACGAGTAGCCCAGACAGGGCGCGTGGCACCGGCCGACCGCGAAGTCGCGGCCCGCGAAGATCCCCGCCAGGTAGTGCCAGAACTGCAGCGGTACCGGCTCGTCGAGACCGAGGTTCCGCTTGATCAGGGCGACCGCCTCGGGGCTGCAGTTCTTGCCGCAGGCCAGCAGGGCCGGCTCGGAGGGCAGGGCGAAGAAGAGAAAGAACGTGATCGCGCTGATCAGGAAGATGATCACCAGGGCGCCGAGGGAACGGCGGACGAGGAATCGCAGCATGGCATCGCGGTCTTCCGGTAGCGCCGCGGCCCCGGCGGAGGCCGGCCGGCGGACGGGGGACGGGGGCCCGGCCGTCCCGCCGCCGGGTGACGGGGGACGGCCGCGGTGCGCCCGGGCGCCGGGACCTGCCGGGTGGACCGGGCAGGCCCCCGCGGGACCGGGCGGGCGGGCCTGCTTCACCAACAGGACCCGGCGAGCACGCCTACTTCACGAAGACGCCGGTCGGATCGGCGGTCCCGTACACGGAGTGGTACTTCACCCCGCCCAGGCCCGAACCCCACAGCGACCACTGCCGGTTGTAGAAGATCGGCACCGCCGGGACCTCGTCCTTCAGGATCCGCTCGGCGAGCTTCACCCACTGCCCGGACGCCGCCTCCACATCGGTCATCCCGTTGATCCGGTCGATCTCGGCGTCCACCGTCGCGCTCTTGAGGTGCCAGTAGTTCTGCGACCCGTCGGCCACCCCGTCCCCGTGGAACAGCGGCGGGATCACGGTCGAGCCGACCGGCCAGTCCGCGCCCCACGACGCCCGGTAGATGTCGAACCTGTTGTCGACCTTGGAGATCTCGGTGGAGTAGTTGTTGGAGTCGATCTCCTTCTTCTCCACCCGGAACCCGGCCTTCTCCAGCGCCTGCGCGACCACCACCGCGACCTTCTGGTACTCGGTGGTGTTGGGGTAGGCGTAGACGATCTCCTGCCCCTCCTTGCCCGCCTCCTTCAGCAGGGCCTTGGCCTTGACGGGGTCACCGGCCGGACGGGTCTTCTTGCCGTACGGGTCGACGTCCTTCCAGCCCGCCAGCGACGGGGAGAGCAGGTTCCCCGCGACCTGCCCGGCCCGCGGCCCGCCGAACTGGCCGAGGATCTGCCCGTTGGGCAGCGCGTAGGCCAGGGCCTGCCGGACCCTCTTGTCCTTCTGCCGCGTCATGTTGATCGCCATGTAGTCGACGTACGGCTGCACCTCGTTGAAGGAGCGGGCGGCGGTGCCCCGGTCCTTGAGGACCGCGGGGCCGTTCTCGATCGTCACGGCGTTGGTGAAGGACATCGCGGTCCGGTCGCTGCCCCGGTCGGCCAGCAGCCGGCGGCCGGAGTCGGGCTCCTGGATGCCGAAGCGGATGTCGAACCGGTCCGGGTACTGGTGCCGCACCGCGTCGGTCCGCGGATCCCAGTGCTCGTTGCGCACCAGCGTCAGCGACTTGCCCGCCTTGAGGGTGCCGACCTTGTACGGCCCGGAGGAGACCGGGTGGCTGGTGTACTTCTCCCCGGTGTCCCTGCCGCCCCGGTGCGGCACGGCGCCGACGTTCGGCATGGCGACCGCGTACGGCGTGTCCGCGTGCGGCTGCTGGAAGTGGAAGACGACGGTCTTCTCGTCCGGGGTGTCCAGCACGCTGCCGGGCAGGTGCTTCCCCTTGTACGGGCCGTCCGGCAGCGCCTTCCGGAAGGACTGGCCACCGCCCGACAGCCACTGCGGGATGTAGAGCGGCCCGTCCGTGGCCCACTTCGCGTAGAGCCGTTCGACGCTCTGCCGCACATCGGCGGAGGTGATCGGCGTGCCGTCCTCGAACTTCAGCCCGTCCTTGAGCCGGTACGTCCAGGTGCGGCCGCCGTCGGAGGGCTTGCCGGTGTCCGTGGCGAGGTCGCCGACCAGCGTGACCGTGCCGTTCGCGGCCACCTTGTACGTGGTCAGCGACCGGTTGAAGAGCATCTGCACGGTGAGCTGGTCGCCGTAGTAGATCTGCGCCGGGTCCAGGTAGGTGAAGGCGTCACGCTGCAGGACGTGGACGGTGCCGCCCTTCTTCGCGCCCGGCACCCCGGCGGCCGGACCGGTGGAGTCGGCCCGGGTGCCGACCGAGTAGTTCTCGGCCCGGTTCTTGTCCTTGCCCTGCGGCGCGCCCCGGTCCTCGTCCTTCCGGCCGTCTCCGCCGCTGCATCCGGAGAGGACGAGCACCCCGGCCGCCAGAGCCGCGGTGGCCCACCGCGCCCTGCTCGTCACTGGCATTCTCATGAAGTCCTGCACCTGCCTGTCCGTGGTCGCCTGGTGCTGCCTGGCTGGGAAGTGCCGGGGCGGATTCCGCCCCGTGGTGCGTCCGTCGGTGCGTCAGTGCCGTTCAGGCCCCGCCGCCGGGGTCAGCGCTTCGTCCTGGGGTCGAACGCGTCCCTGACCGAGTCCCCGAGCAGGTTGAAGGCGACGACGAAGATCACCATCGCGATGCCGGGAAAGAACATGTAGGTGATGTCGTTCTGGTAGTGCCGGGCCCCCGCGGCGAACATCCGGCCCCAGTCGGGGGTGGGCTCGACGACGCCCACGCCGAGGAAGGACAGCCCGGCCTCGACGGTGACGAAGGCGGGCAGCATCAGCGTCGTCTGGACCAGGATCGGGGTCCACAGGTTCGGCAGCAGTTCCTTGCGGATGATCCGCCACGGCGAGGCCCCGGTGACCTTGGCCGCCTCCACGAACTCCCGCTCCCGCAGGCTCAGCACCTGGCCGCGGAGCAGCCGCGCCAGTCCCATCCAGCCCAGGGCCCACTGCACGATGATCAGGGTCATGACACGCAGATAGGTGGGCGTCTCCTTCTCCGGGCTGACGAACAGGGCGTACACCACGGGGGTGAAGGCCACGAACGACAGCTGGGCGGGGAAGGCCAGCAGCAGGTCGATGAACCGGCCGAGGAAGTAGTCGGTCCTGCCCCCCAGATATCCGGCGGTGACGCCGATGACGATGCCGGTCAGCGTGCACAGCACGGTCACCGCGGTGGCGATCAGCAGCGAGGTGCGGATGCCGTACAGCAGCTGGGTGAACACGTCCCGGCCGAGCTGGGGTTCCAGGCCGAACCAGAACTCCCCGTCGATGCCGCCGCCCGGCTTCACCGGGTAGAAGAACTCGTCGAGCAGGCCCGGCCGGTCGAGCCCGTACGTCGTGTAGGGGTCCTTGCCGTAGAGCCAGGAGACGACCGGGGCCAGCAGCGCGATGACGAAGAAGAACAGCACGACGAAGGCGGAGACGACGCCCGTCCGGTCCCGGGTGAACCGGCGCCACATCAGCTGCCCCGGGGAGCGGCCCGCCACCTCCGCGGCACCCGCCCCGGCCGGCTCCGGCGCCGCGGGGAGGGGCGCACCGACCTGTGTCGCACCGGCCCGGTCTGGACTCGTCATCGTGTAACGCCCCCGCACTGTAGGTCCGTTGCACTGGGTCGCGGCGTCGCCGAACGCCGTGAGATGAGCGGACTGTCGCAACGGGGGTCACTGCCAGTCAAGGGGCAGGCACAGGAAGTCGGGCCGGGCGGGCGCTTCTTGAGCGAAGGTTGAGCAGATCGACGTGGCTGCGTGCTTGACAGCGCCCGCGCCGCCCGCCGCCCCGCAGATCGGCGAAGAACCGGGCAACGCCGTTAACAAACAAGCAACTTGGCGGAATCGGCGCCGATATGTGAGCGCGTCATCCTGGAGGGCGTACGGCCGTGCGGGTGCCGTGGACCGGCCGGGGGCGGCACGCCGCCCCCGGCCGGTCGTGCTCCGGGCCTTTGCACTCGGGCCGGCCCTCCCGCCCGGCGCTCCCGGGCCGGCCGCGGCACCGTCCGGGCGCCCCGCTCAGGCCAGGCCGAGCGAGCGCTTGAGGAAGTCCACCTGGAGCAGCAGCAGATTCTCCGCCACCTGCTCCTGCGGCGTCATGTGGGTCACCCCGGAGAGCGGCAGCACCTCGTGCGGGCGGCCCGCGGCCAGCAGCGCCGAGGAGAGCCGCAGGGTGTGCGCCGCCACCACGTTGTCGTCGGCCAGGCCGTGAATGACCATCAGCGGCCGGGCCGGGTCCGCGGCACCCGACAGCCCCTCGTCGGTGACGAGCGAGTTGGCCGCGTAGACCGCCGCCTGTTCCTCCGGCAGACCGAGGTACCGCTCGGTGTAGTGGGTGTCGTACAGCCGCCAGTCGGTGACCGGGGCGCCCGCCACCCCCGCGTGGAACACGTCCGGGCGGCGCAGCACCGCGAGCGCCGCGAGATAACCGCCGTAGGACCAGCCGCGGATGGCGACCCGGGTGAGGTCCAGGGGGTGGTTTCCGGCCAGCGCCTGCAGGGCCTCGACCTGGTCGTCCAGGGTCGCGCCCGCGAAGTCGTGCGCCACCGCCTTCTCCCACCCGGGGGAGCGGCCGGGGGTGCCGCGGCCGTCGGCGACGATCACGGCGAAGCCCTGGTCGGCGAACCACTGGGAGGTCAGATACGCGTTGTGGGCGGCGACCACGCGCTGGCCGTGCGGTCCGCCGTAGGGGTCCATGAGGACCGGCAGCGGGCCGTCCCCCTCCCGGTGGCCGGAAGGCAGCAGTACGGCGCACGGGATCCTGCGCGCGCCCGCCTCGCACAGTTGGGCCCGCGCGGTCAGGACGGGCCGGTCCGCGACGGAGGCGACGACTCCGGCGGGCTTGCCGTCCCGGTGGATCCGCACCGTCGCCCCCGGATCGGTCGGCGAGGTGGAGGAAAGCACCACGACCCCGCCGGAGCGGACCGCGGAGTGCACCCCGCGGCCCTCGGAGAGCCGTTCCATCCCGCGGCCGTTCACCCGGTGGACGTGGATCTCCCCGATCGCCGGCTCCGGCGCCTCGGGCCCGGCCGACGCGGAGATCAGCACATCGTCGTCGGTGACGTCCAGCACGGCCCGGACGTGCAGTTCGGGGCCGGTCAGCGGGCGGTCGCCCACCATCAGCACCCGCTTCCCGGCCTCGTCCGCGATCCGCACCAGCCGGCCGTCCGGCGTCCAGGCGGGCACCCCGGGGAACAGTTCCAGCCAGACCGGGTCCTCGTCCGCGTGCACCATCCGGGTGGCACCGCTCGCGGTGTCCACCGCCAGGCAGAGCTGGCTGCGCTGGTCCCGGGCCTGGACGAGCAGCAGCGGCGGCCCCGCCGCGGACCAGTGCACCCGCGCCAGGTACGGATACCGCTCGCGGTCCCACGCGACCTCGGTGCGGGCCCCGTCCAGACCGGTGAGGAAGAGCCGGACCTCGGCGTTGGCCGTCCCGGCGGCCGGGTAGCCGACCTCGGCTGGCTCCCGGTCCGGATGCGCCGGGTCGGCGATCCACCAGCGCCGCACCGGGGAGGTGTCGACGCGGGCGACGAGCAGCCGGTCGCTCTCCGGCGACCACCAGAAGCCGCGGGAGCGCTGCATCTCCTCGGCGGCGATGAACTCGGCGAGCCCGTGGCTGACGCCCTCCGGGTCCCCGGGCTCCGGCGCCGCGACGGCCCGGTCCCCGTCGCCGTCGGCGCCGACGACGCGCAAGGCGCCGCCCATGGCGTACGCGATGTGCCGCCCGTCGGGGGACGGGCGCGGGTCCACGACACCGCTGGGGACGTGGAGTTCCCGCGCCGTGCCGGCCCGCAGTTCGGCGGCGAACAGGCGGCCGGAGAGCGCGAACGCGGCCAGTTCGACGGCGTCGTCCACCGCGTAGCCGACGATGCCCGCCGAGCCCTCACGGCTCCGCTCGCGCCGGGCCCGCTCCTCGGCGGACAGCTCCTCCGCCGCGCCGCCGAGCAGCGCGGCCGGGTCGGCGGCGATGCGCTCCCGGCCGGTGTCCAGGTCGTGCACCCAGAGCAGATGTGCGCGGTCGGTGCCGCTGCGGGTGCGCAGGAAGGCCAGCCGCGCGCCGTCCGGCGACACGGTGAAGGCGCGCGGCGCGCCGAGGGTGAACCGCTGGGTTCGGGCGTGCTGGCGCGGGAAGGTGAGCTGTCCGGTCATGCGGCGACCCTAATCGGGATGGCGGGGGTCCGGAGGGCGCCCGAGAGACCGGACGGGCCGGTTCCGCCCTTCCCGGCCGGAACCGGACCGGACGGATGCGCCGTACCGGCCCTGTACGGCGCGGCGCGGCCGGAAATCCCCGTAGTGGTACGGCCGTTGCCGGACGATGGGCGGCGCCCCCTGCGCCCCTCGTGCTCCTGTGCACCGATCCATGACCTCGCACAGAAAGTTATGATCAGTTGCGCATCGTGGGTATGAAGAGCGTGGCATCGGTATGTTGTCCGTCCGTTGGCCCGACCGCATTTTGGAGGTGAACCGCCGTGGCACTCTCGATTTCGGCGGTGGTGCTGCTGGCGATCATCGTCTTCCTGCTGGTCCGGAAATCCGGACTGAAGGCCGGACACGCGGTGGTCTGCATGCTGTTGGGGTTCTATCTGGCGAGCTCGTCGATCGCCCCGACGATCAGTGAGCTGACCACGAACGTGGCCGGCATGATCGGGGACATCAAGTTCTGACCCGGCCGGGCTTCCGGCGCCCCTCCCGGGGCGCCCGCTCCCGTCGGCTCCCGCGGTACGGCCTCCCGCTTCCCCGCGCGGGCGGGCTCCGGCTGCCGGGGCACCGGCCCACGGCTCGTACGCTGTAGCCATGACCGACCAGCCCACCCGTGCCGCGTCGCCCGCCCCGCCGGGGAGCGCCGAGCGCACGGCCCCGTCCCGCCGTCTGCTGCTGGTGCACGCGCACCCGGACGACGAGACGATCAACAACGGCGCGACCATGGCCAAGTACGCGGCCGAGGGTGCCCGGGTCACCCTGGTGACCTGCACGCTCGGCGAGGAGGGCGAGGTCATCCCGCCGGAGCTGGCCCGTCTCGCCGCGGACCGCGAGGACACCCTCGGCGCGTACCGCGCGGGTGAACTGGCCGCCGCCATGAAGGAACTCGGCGTCGAGGACCACCGCTTCCTCGGCGGCGCGGGGCGCTACCGCGACTCCGGGATGATGGGGGTCGCCTCCAACGACCGCCCCGGATCCTTCTGGAGCGCCGACGTCGACACGGCGGCCGGAGAGCTCGTCGCCGTGGTGCGGGAGGTCAGGCCCCAGGTCCTGGTCACCTATGACGACAACGGCGGATACGGCCATCCCGACCACATCCGGGCACACCACGTCGCGATGCGCGCCGCCGATCTCGCCGCGGATCCCGCCTACCGGTCGGAGCTCGGTGCCGCGCACACCGTGGCGAAGATCTACTGGAACTGTCTGCCGCGGTCGGTCGTCGAGGCCGGCTTCGCACGGCTGCGGGAGTCCGGGGCGGCCTTCCCCGGGATCGCCGAGCCGGCGGACCTGCCGGGCGTGGTCGACGACGTGGAGGTGACGGCCCGGATCGACGGCCGGGCCCACGCGGCGGCCAAGTCGGCCGCCCTGCGGGCCCATGCCACCCAGATCGCCGTCGACGGCCCCTTCTTCGCGCTCTCCAACGACCTCGGGCAGCCGCTGTTCGCGGAGGAGTTCTACCGGCTGGTACGCGGCACCCCGGGCGGGGAGCTCCCGGAGAGCGACCTGTTCGCGGGTGTGGCCGGCGCCGAGGGCCGGGAGGAGGCATGATGACGGTCGGGCGGCTCGCGGCCTTTGCCGGACTTCTGCTGCTGGGGGCGCTGACCGGGGTCACCGGCACGCTCGTCCAAGCGGCCTGGTTCCCGGGCGGGTTGCTGCTCGCCCTGCTGGCGGTCGCCGGCCTCTGCTACGGCGGGCTCCGGGCGACCGGGGCCCGTGCCGGGGCGGTGGTGTCCGCCGCCGGCTGGCTGCTGGCGGTCATCCTGCTGACGCCCGCCCGGCCGGAGGGGGACTTCCTCTTCGGCGCGGGCGTGGGATCCTACATCTTCCTGCTGGGCGGAACGATGGTCGCTGTGATGTGTGCCACCCTGCCGCATCCGCCCCCACCGGGCGTACGGCCCGCCCGACTTGACAAGTGACGTGACAGAACGCGCCATCCTGCGAGGCCGTGGCCGGGGCGGGTGATCCGGTGGTCCGGGGAGGGCTACCGGAACCGCCCCAGTATGGTGGTGCGCGCCGCCGAGCCGCCCGCGCGAGGTATGACGGGCGGCGGAGCTAACCGGGAGAACCGCCTTGAGTCGTGAATCTGACAGTTCGTCCTCCGGGTCCACCGGCCGCGGGGGAGCCGCCTACCCCTCGGGAACCCCGCCGTACGGGGCGCGTACCTATCCGTCGCTGCACCCGACGCAGGACGACGGCGCGCACGACGGCTCCGAGACGGCCGAGTCCACCCCGCTCCCCAAGTCCGAGGAGCAGCCGAGGACCGAGACAACGCTGACCACCCGGATCAAGATCAACATCCCGGGCTCCCGGCCGATCCCGCCGGTCGTCATGCGAAAGCCGGTCGAGGAGGGCGACACCGAGGCCGCGGCCGCCGCGGGCGCCGCCGAGGCGCCCGCCGAGCCGGTCACCAAGCCGGCCGATGCCGCCCCTGCCCCCAAGGACGAGCCCCGCGCCTCCTCCGAGAGCACGGAGGAGACCCGGACGAGCGACTGGTTCGCGCCGCGCAAGCCGCAGCCGACGCCGCCGTCCGCGACACCGCCGCCGTCCGCGCCCGCGACGCCGCCGACGGGCTCCGACGCGCCGTCCGGCCCCGCGAAGGGCGGGCAGCAGCGCTCCGACCTGCCGTACTTCACCGAGGGCGGCACGGGCGGGAACCGCCCCACCCCCGCCGCCGGCTCCCCCTTCGGCAGCGGCCCGGGAGCCGGCCCCGCCCAGGGGCCCGGCTCCGGCCCGGGGTCGACCCCGCCGCTGGGCACGCCCCGCCCCGGCTCCGGTCCCGCGGGCCCGACCGCGTCCGGCGACGGCGACATGGCGGTGCCGCCCGCCGGTCCGCGGTCCGGCGCCCCCGCCCGCGGGGACGTCCCCCCGCAGCGCAACCAGCCTCCCGGCCCCGGCGGCGACCGCCGCCCGCCCGCCCCGGGCATAGGGGCGGTCGGCGCGGGTGCGCCGGCTCCCGCCGGGCCGACGGGGCCCGGACGGTCCGGCCCGCCCGTTCCCGGCCACCCCGGCGCCGGTGACCTCGGTATCCCCGTGGACTCCGGCCCCCGCGCCCCCGGCGGCGCGGAGGGCCCCGGCGCGCCCAAGGGCCCCGACCACGTCTCCGGCGACACCCTGGTCAGCGGCTTCCCCGCGGTCCCGCCGGCCGAGGGCTCCCCGTTCCCGGGCTCGCCCTTCCCCGGCTCGGCGTTCCCGGGCACCCCCTTCCCCGGCTCGCCGGACGCGGACGACGACGCCGGCTCCGCTCCGGCGCCCGCCGCGGCCCCCGCCCGGCTGGCCAAGAAGGGCCGCTCCAAGCTCGTCCTGGCGGGCGCCGGCGTGGTCGGCCTGGTCTGCGTCGCGTATGGCGCGGGTCTGCTGCTCGACCACGCGGACGTGCCGAACGGCACCAGCGTCCTCGGCGTGGACATCGGCGGCATGTCCAAGGAAGCGGCGGTGCAGAAGCTCGACGGCGAGCTGGAGGGCCGTACCAAGGCGCCGCTGGTCGTCACCGTCGACGGCAAGGAGCGCCCGCTCAAGCCCGCCACGGCCGGGCTCACCCTCGACACCGAGGCGACCGTCGGCAGCGCCGCCGGACGGGACTACAACCCCGTCTCGGTGATCGGTTCGCTCTTCGGCGGGGCCCGGGAGGCCGAGCCGAAGATCGTGGTCGACGAGGAGAAGCTCACGGCAGCCCTGCGGCAGGTCTCCGGCGAGACCGCGGGCCTCCAGGACGGCGGCATCAAGTTCTCCGGGGGCAAGGCCGTCGCCGTGCCGGGCCGGACGCACCGGGCGCTGGACGTCGACAAGTCCGTGCGGGCCGTCGAGGACGCCTTCCGGCAGCGGGCCGCGACGGGCCGCAGCGGCGCCGTCGAACTCCCGGTCGGCATGCGGAAGCCGAGCATCGACCGGGCCGAGATCGCCCGCGCGAAGAAGGACTTCGCCGATCCCGCGATGTCCGGCCTGGTCACCGTCCAGACCGACGCCGCGCACAAGATCGCCTTCAGCCCGGAGAACTCCCTGCCGAAGTTCGTGAAGATGCAGCCGATCAACGGCCGGCTCGTCGACACCTACGACCTCAAGGCGCTCCAGAAGCTGTACGGGGGCACCTTCGAGGGCGTGCTCGTCCAGCGCGGCAACGGCCAGAAGACCCCCGTCACCCCGCAGGACGTGATCGGGGCGCTGCGGCAGGCGCTGCGCGAGACCAGCCCCGCGAAGCGCGTTGCCGTAATCGAGACGAACGCGCGGTAGCCGCAGGTCCGCCTCGGGCGGACCCGGCCGCGGCCCGGGCCCCCGCGCGTCCCACGGGCGGCCGGGCAGCCGGCCGGGCCGCCCCGGTCGGCGCCGCGGCCGCCCCGGTCGGCGCCGCGGCCGCCCCGGTCGGCGCCGCGGCCGCCCGGGTGGCCGGCGCCGCGCCCCGGTCCGAAAAGCCCGGCGGATCAGCCGACGAAGCCCCCTGTCCGGTCTCCGGACAGGGGGCTTCATCGCGTCCGTACGCGGCGCGGGGCGGTCAGTTCAGCTTGGCCCGGGCCGCCAGCGCCTCGTGCCGGGCCGACTCCGCCGCGTCCGGATCGACCGGCGCGACGATCTCCGCCCAGTCCTCCAGCTCCGCCGCGCCCACCCGGAAGTCGCCGCGCTCCACCAGCAGCCGGGCGCGCTCGTAGCGCAGCCGCGCCGGGTGGCTGGGCAGCAGCAGCGACAGCTCCACCGCCCACAGCTGCACGGCCGACTGCTCCGGCCGCGCCGCCGCCCAGGCGCGGATGTTGTTGAGGATCCGCAGCACGATCTCCAGCGGCTCGGCGGGGGTGAGCATCGAGGGCGCCAGGGGCTCACCGGTCACGCCGGTCACCAGCAGCTCCGCGTCCTCGCCGGTCAGCACCCGGCCCCCGGCGAACGGATCCACCAGAACCCGGGCGTCCCGCTCCCCGAAGCCGACCACGAAGTGGCCCGGCAGCCCGACGCCGTAGACCGGTGCGCCCGCCCGGCGGGCCACCTCGATCCACACCACCGACAGCAGGATCGGCAGACCGCGCCGCCGCCGCAGGACGTGCGTCAGCAGGGAGGAATCCAGCCGCCGGTAGTCCGCGGGGGTGCCGTGGAAGCCGTGGCGCTCGCCCAGCAGGTCGGCGACCGCCTGTGCCCAGCCCCGCGCGCCGCCGACCGGCCGGTAGGGCAGCAGCCCGGCCAGCCGGTCCAGCTCGATCTGTGCCGCGTCGATCCCCGCCTCGCCCAGCTCCGGCTCCGCCTCGGCGGCCACCAGCAGGCACAGCAGAGCGAGATCGGGCCGCTCGGAGCGGGCGGCCTCCGCGAACCGCCGCCGCCGGGCCGTGGTGTCGTGCCGGTCCGCCTCGTGCCCGCTCACCGGGGGCTGCCCTCGGGCGCCCGCCAGTGCTCGTAGGTGTGGTGCGTGCGGAAGCCCAGACCGTCGTAGAGCGCCCGGGCCTCGTCGTTCTCCGCCTCCACCTGGAGATACGCCGCGGACGCCCCGTCGTCCAGCGCCCGGCGGGCGAGCGCGGTCATCACCGCCGAGGCCAGCCCCTGCCGCCGCAGCTCCGGGTCCACCTCCACGGCGGCGAACCCGGCCCAGCGCCCGTCGACCGCGCACCGCCCGATCGCGGCCGGCGGCGCGCCCTCCGCCCCGGGAACGGTCGCGAAGTGGACGGACGGCCCGCCCTGCAGCACCGCCAGAGCCTCCGGCGTCGGCCGGGCGGACCGCTGGTAGCGGCCGAGCCAGGCGTCGTCGACGCTGCGGGAGAGCCGCACCGGGGTCGACGGCTCGGCGTCGGCGAGCCGGGCGAGCGGCGCCGTACGGATCAGCGCGGACACCTCCCGGACCCAGCCCCGGGCCGCCAGCTCCGCGGCCAGCTCCTCCTGCGCCCCCGGCACCCCGGTGCTCAGCTGCACGTACGCGGTCCCGCCGCGGGCGGCGTACCAGTCGGTGACCCGGCGCAGCGCCGCGTCCAGCGGCATCCCGGGGTCGCCGAGCGCCAGCACCGAGTTGGCCCGCCGGGTGAACCCCGCGGCCCGGCGCAGCTCCCACTCCCCGAGCCGCTCGCTCTCCACCGGCGGCCAGGCGCGGGCGGCGGTCCGGGTGAGCTCCTGCCAGGTCGCGGCCGGGCCCCGGTGGCGGGCCGGTCCGGCCTCGCCCGCCCGTACGGCTCCGCGCCGCGCGGCGGGTGCGGCGGGCACGACCTTCCCCGCGACGAGGCCGGACTCCGCGATCCGCACCGTCTCCCCGGTGCGGCGTGTGACGCAGAGCACACCATCTTCCCAGGAATCGAGCACGCCGACGGTGTCCGTAAACCTCCCGCCGCCGATCCCGGAACCGGTTCCGGGATCCGCAAGGCGTCGTACGGATACGCGTTTGCCCACGTCAGCGGCGGTGATGGAGACTGCCGGTCGTCCGCCAGTGGTGAATTCCACAGCTAGGTCCGCCCCTCCTGTTCGTCTCGTGCCCGGGAACGGAGATACTAGGTGGCGGGCATCGACGACGCCGCGCTCCCGCGCGCCACGCGGCGGAGCCGCATCCGGTACGCCGCCCCTATCGAGGAGGAACGACAGCGTGACCTACGTCATCGCGCAGCCTTGTGTCGACGTCAAGGACAAGGCGTGTATCGAGGAGTGCCCGGTCGACTGCATTTACGAGGGCTCCCGGTCCTTGTACATCCACCCGGACGAGTGCGTCGACTGTGGTGCCTGTGAGCCGGTCTGCCCGGTCGAGGCGATCTTCTACGAGGACGACACTCCGGAGGAGTGGAAGGACTACTACAAGGCGAACGTCGAGTTCTTCGACGAGCTCGGCTCGCCCGGCGGGGCGTCGAAGCTCGGCCTGATCGAGCGCGACCACCCCTTCATCGCAGGGCTGCCGCCGCAGAACCAGTAGGTCCGACGGCGGTCACTCCCGTCGCCCCGGTCCCGTACGGAAGATCTTTCCGTGCGGGACCGAGGCACGTGGTGACACAGCACGCGTGGCCGAAGGCCCCACGCGCGACGAGGAAAGAGAGCACCGTGTCCGCAGTCTCCGCCCGGCTCCCCGTCTTCCCCTGGGACCGGCTCGAGCCGTTCAAGGCGACCGCCGCCGCTCACCCGGACGGCATCGTGGACCTCTCCGTGGGCACGCCGGTCGACCCGGTGCCGGAGCTGATCCGCGGCGCGCTGCGGGATGCCGCGGACAGCCCGGGCTATCCGACGGTGTGGGGCACCCCGGCGCTGCGGGACGCGCTCACCGGCTGGTGCGCGCGGCGGCTCGGCGCGACGGGCCTGGAGCACACCAACGTGCTGCCGGTCGTCGGCTCGAAGGAGCTCGTCGCCTGGCTCCCGACGCAGCTCGGCCTCGGCGACGGCGACCGCGTCGCCTTCCCGCGCCTGGCCTACCCCACCTACGAGGTCGGCGCCCGGCTCGCCGGAGCCGAGCCGGTCGTCTACGACCGTCCGGACGATCTCGACCCGCGCGGCCTGCGGCTGCTCTGGCTGAACTCGCCGTCGAACCCCACCGGCCGGGTGCTGGACCGGGACGAACTCCGCGCCACTGTGGCCTGGGCCCGGGAGCACGGCGTGCTGATCTTCAGCGACGAGTGCTACCTGGAGCTGGGCTGGGAGGCCGACCCGGTCTCGGTGCTGCACCCGGACATCTGCGGCGGCTCGTACGAGGGCATCGTCGCGGTGCACTCGCTCTCCAAGCGCTCCAATCTGGCGGGCTACCGCGCGGCGTTCCTCGCCGGGGACCCGGCGGTGCTCGGCGAGCTGCTCACCGTCCGCAAGCACGGCGGCATGATCGTCCCGGCGCCGGTGCAGGCCGCCACGGTCGCGGCACTCGGCGACGACGCGCATGTGGCGGAGCAGCGGGACCGGTACGCGGCGCGGCGGTCGGCGCTGCGCGGCGCGCTGGAGGCGAGCGGCTTCCGGATCGAGCACAGCGAGGCCAGCCTCTACCTGTGGGCGACGCGGGACGAGCCCTGCTGGGACACCGTGGGGGATCTCTCCCGGCGCGGCATCCTCGTCGCGCCGGGCGACTTCTACGGCCCGGCGGGGGAGCGGTTCGTGCGGGTCGCCTTCACGGCGACCGACGAGCGGGTCGCGGAGGCCGTGCGCCGGCTCGGCTGACCTGCGGGCGGTGCCGCCCTCGGCGGCCCGCGGACACGACGCCGAGGGGCCCGGGGAGTGATCTCCCCGGGCCCCTCGCTGCTTCAGCGGCCGGACGTCAGCCGACCGACTTGTACGACGGCAGCTTGTGGCCGTTCGGCAGCGCGTGCGCGCTCCCGGTGCCCTTCGCCGCGGACCGGGCGGTGTCACCGATCAGGCGGCCGGTGGTGCTCGCGGTCTCGCCGGCGGCCTTCCGCGCGGCCGGGTTGGCGGCCTTGCCGACCTTGCTCACGGTGCCGGCGGCCTTCGGCACGGCCTGCTTCACGGTCTTGCTGCCGGTGTCACCGGCCTGCTTGCCGACGGCCTTGGACGTCTTGCCGACGGTCTTCTCGAGGTTGGCGGTCTTTCCGAGGTTGGCGCCGTCGAGCGAGCCCACCCCGCCGAGGTTGGACGTGCTCGGCAGGTCCGCAGCGCTCGCCGTACCGGCCGCGCCGACGAGGGGAGCGGCGCCCGCTGCGACCAGCAGCGCGGCTCGGGCGATCCGACGCGTGAGGGGGAGGGACATTGTGCTCCTTCGACGGGAAGTGCTTCAGCTTCTGACGATGTGCCTGTCCGCCGGGCGGACGCAGTGACTACCGCGTGAAGCCCGCGAAGGTTGCGGCGAACACGGGTAAAGAATTGGCAATGCGTCGCATTATCCGCCCCGTCGGAATATGGGCGAAAAGGGGCTTCCGGCGGCGCCTGCCGAACCGTCACTTCGCTTGATGCGCAGGGAATTCGAAGGAGTCGGAACCGGTGTCGCCGAGGTGTCGGCGCCGAGCCGGAAAGGGCGGCGGTCTACCGCTATGGAGTGCCCGCTCGTACTAACGCGCGACGGTGATGAGTACCGTGTCGGAGCGCCCGGAGGAGCCCGGCACGGACCGTCCGTCGCTCTTCCGCCACCCCTGCCCGGAATTCCCGGAGCTCCACACCCGGCCCGCGTAGGAGACCTGCGCGATGCGCAGCTCGGTGGAGTGGGCCACCGCCCAGTGCGCCACCTCCCAGCCCCGCCGGCCGGTACCGTCCCCCACCGCCGCCGTGACCGGGACCGCGACCACCGAGCGGGCACCGCCCGCGGCCCGCTGCTTCCGGCCCGCCTCCTGGCCGGGCAGGACCTCCGGGCCGAACTCGCGGACCAGCTGCGCCCGGACCCCGGCCGGATCCCCCGGCCGGCCGTCGGCGGGGGGCGTCCTGCAGCTGAACGCGCCCGGCATACGGCCGGTCAGCGCGGCGGCCAGCAGCGACGCGTTCGGCTCGTGTTTCGCGTACGCCTGCGGGAAACCGCTGCGCTGCACCTTCTGCGCCGCCACGGTCAGCGGAAGGCGTGAATAGCCGGGGACTTTCACCAGATGTTCATAGAACCTTCCGGCCGAGTAGACCGGATCCCGGATCTGCCGCCCATTGCCCCAGCCCTGGGACGGCCGTTGCTGGAACAGCCCGACGGAATCCCGGTCGCCGTAGTCGATGTTCCGCAGGCCCGATTCCTGCATCGCGGTGGCGAGCGCGATGGTGATGGCGCGCTCCGGCAGCCCGCGGGCCGATCCCACGGCCTCGATGGTGGCGGCGTTCACCGCCTGTTCGGGCTCCAGCTCGTACCCGTCGTCGCCGTCCCGCCCGGGGACCCGCACGGTGCACTGCGGTGCCCCCGGCCCGGTCGCCGAGAAGTGCACGGCCAGGTAGCCGGCCAGCGCCAGCAGCACGGCGCAGGCCGCTCCGATCCGCAGAAGGCGGCCACGGCGGGCGGGGGAGGTCGGCTGGGACACGGGGCCCACGGTACCGGCCGGAAAGGTGGGGCGCTGTGACGGACCGGACGGGCCCGGGCGCCCCGGGCCGGACGGCGGACAGGCCGCCTGCCGCTCCGGAGCCATGGCCTAGGGTCGGCTGCATGGATCACCCGAGACTCGATCTGTCCCTGGACGCGGCCGCCCTCACGGCCCGCCTCGTCGACTTCCGTTCCGAGAGCGGTGACGAGACGGCGCTGGCCGACGCCGTCGAGGAGGCGCTGCGCGCGCTGCCGCACCTCACCGTCGACCGGGACGGGGACGCGGTCGTGGCCCGGACGGACCTGGGCCGCTCCCAGCGGGTGGTCCTCGCCGGTCACATCGACACCGTGCCGATCGCCGACAACGTCCCCTCGCGGCTCGACGCGGACGGCGTGCTGTGGGGCTGCGGCACCTCGGACATGAAGTCCGGCGTCGCCGTCCAGCTGCGCATCGCCGCCACCGTGCCCGAGCCCGACTGCGACCTCACGTTCGTCTTCTACGACCACGAGGAGGTCGCCGCCGAGCTCAACGGGCTCAAGCGGCTCGCCGAGAAGCACCCCGAGTGGCTGGCGGGAGACTTCGCCGTGCTGCTGGAGCCCACCGACGCCAAGGTCGAGGGCGGCTGCCAGGGCACCCTCCGGGTGCGGGTCGCGACCACCGGGCGGCGCGCCCACTCCGCGCGCAGCTGGCTCGGTGAGAACGCCATCCACAAGGCCGCCCCCGTCCTCGCCCGCCTCGCCTCCTACGAGCCGCGGCAGGTCGACATCGACGGCCTCGTCTACCGCGAGGGCCTCAACGCCGTGCGGATCGAGGGCGGGCACGCGGGCAACGTCATCCCCGACGCCTGCGCGGTGACGGTGAACTTCCGCTTCGCCCCGGACCGCAGCGAGGCGGAGGCCCTGGCCCACGTCCGCGGGGTCTTCGAGGGCTTCGACGTGGAGCTCACCGACTCCGCCCCCGGGGCGCTGCCCGGGCTCTCCCACCCGGCCGCGACGGCGTTCGTCGAGGCCATCGGCACCGAGCCCGCCCCGAAGGACGCCTGGACCGATGTGGCCCGCTTCTCGGTGCTCGGGGTCCCCGCGGTGAACTACGGGCCGGGCGACCCCAAGCTCGCGCACACCCGTGAGGAGCACGTCGCGGTCGCCGCCGTCCTGGAGGCGGAGGAGAAGCTCAGGGCCTGGCTGTCGGCCTGAGTTCCCCGGTCCGTAACCCCCGGGGGCCTACGCTGAACTGCAACGATTCCTCCCCGGTGCACAGTGGGGAGGACAGGCGGAGGGAGCACACGGTGGACAACGCCGAACCAGAGGGCACTCCGGGTACTCCGGGCGCCCCGGGGGAGAAGCGGCTCGGACCGGTTCTGCGCCGCCGTCACCAGGTGCAGCCGAGCACCACCGACCAGCGGCTGCTGGACTCGCCGCAGGGCGAGACGGACTGGGTCCACATGGACCCGTGGCGGGTCCTGCGCATCCAGTCCGAGTTCGTGGAGGGCTTCGGAACCCTCGCCGAACTCGGGCCCGCGGTCAGCGTCTTCGGCTCGGCCCGCACACCTCCCGGCACCCCCGAGTACGAGACCGGGGTGCGCATCGGACGGGCGCTCGCGGACGCCGGGTTCGCGGTGATCACCGGTGGCGGACCGGGCGCGATGGAGGCGGCCAACCGGGGCGCCTGCGAGGCCGGCGGGGTCTCCGTCGGGCTGGGCATCGAGCTGCCCTTCGAGCAGGGGCTGAACCAGTACGTCGACATCGGCGTGAACTTCCGCTACTTCTTCGTCCGCAAGACGATGTTCGTGAAGTACGCGCGGGGGTTCGTGGTGCTGCCCGGCGGCCTGGGCACCCTGGACGAGCTGTTCGAGGCGCTCACCCTGGTCCAGACCCGCAAGGTGACCCGCTTCCCGATCGTGCTGTTCGGCAGCGACTACTGGCAGGGCCTGGTCGACTGGCTGCGGAACACCCTGATCGCCCAGGGCAAGGCGGCCCTGCGGGACCTGGAGCTGTTCCACATCACCGACGACGTGGACGAGGCCGTCGCCCTGGTGAGCAAGGAGATCTCCACCGGCGCGGCCGGTGAGTGGCCCGTGGAGGCGCGGCCTCCGGAGTAGCGGACCGGGGCGTGGCGGTCCGGGAGCAGTGGGGCGGGAGCCGGCGCCGTCCCGGCCCCGGGCCCCGGCCCCGGCGCGGCACCCGGCGGCAGCGGTCCCGCGATCCGGTGCGCCCTTCCGTCGACGGCGGCCCGGGCGCGGACCGGGCCGCCGGTACCGGGCGCGGCGGCCTCACCGGCGGGAACCCGGGAACCCCGGGAACCCCGGGAGCCCCTGGAGTGCCGCTACGCCAGGCCGCGGCGGGCCACCGCCGGGGGCCGGTGCCCCGCGATCGAGGCCACCATGTCCAGCACCTGCTTCGTCTCGGCGACCTCGTGCACCCGGTACACCTGCGCGCCCAGCCAGGCGGAGACCGCGGTCGTCGCCAGGGTGCCGATCAGCCGCTCCTTGACCGGGCGGTCCAGCGTCTCGCCGACGAAGTCCTTGTTGGACAGCGAGACCAGGACCGGCCAGCCGGTGTCCGTCATCTCGCCGAGCCGCCGGGTCGCCTCCAGTGAGTGCCGGGTGCTCTTCCCGAAGTCGTGGCCCGGGTCGATCAGCACCGCGTCCCGCCGGACGCCGAGGGCGGCGGCACGCTCCGCCAGGCCGACGGTGACGCGGAGGATGTCCGCCATCACGTCGTCGTAGCTGGTCCGGTGCGGGCGGGTGCGCGGTTCGGCGCCGCCCGCGTGGGTGCAGACCAGCCCGGCGCCGTGGCGGGCCGCGACCTCGGCGAGCCGGGGGTCGACCCCGCCCCAGGCGTCGTTCAGCAGATCCGCGCCCGCCGCGCAGACCGCCTCGCCGACCTCGTGCCGCCAGGTGTCCACGCTGATCACCACGTCCGGGTGGCGGCGGCGCACCTCGGCCACGAAGCCCACCGTGCGCCGCACTTCCTCCTCCGCGGTGACCTCCGCGCCGGGGCCGGCCTTGACGCCGCCGATGTCGATGATCGCGGCGCCTTCGGAGACGGCCTGTTCGACCCGGGCGAGCGCGGGCTCGTCGTGGAACGTCGAACCCTGGTCGTAGAAGGAGTCCGGCGTCCGGTTCACGATCGCCATGATCACCGGCTCGTGCTCCCCGAACTCGCGCGTCCCCAGACGCAGCACCACGCGTAACCTCCTCGGGCCGCCCCGGCGGACGGCAGGGCCGCCCCGCGGCCGCGGGGCATCGACCTGGGGCGCCTGTACGACACACGGCGCCGTCGGGGCCCACCGGTCCGGCGGCGGGCCCGCAGCGACCCTAACGCCTGCCGAGCGGTCGGGCCGCCGGGCCGGACGGGGCCGCGCGGGCCGGGGCGGAGGGGACGGTTCCCCGCATGGGGGCATCGGACAGCGGCGCGCCCGGCGCGCGGGCGGGCGTGGCACGATCGTGGTCTACAGATCGGCACAGGTTCGTACGGCCCCCGGGAGATCGTCGTGTTCTGGTTCCTGCTCGTCGCGCTGGTCGTGGTGGTCGCCGCGGTCACGCTCGTCGTCGTCGGCGGTGACGACGGCGTCGCGCTGCCCGAGGCGCAGCCGGACCGGCTCCACGACCCGCTGCCCGCGGACCGCCCGGTCGCCCGCGCCGACGTCGACCGGCTGCGCCTGCCGGTGCAGGTGCGCGGGTACCGGATGACGGACGTCGACGACGTGCTCGGCCGGCTCGGCGCGGAGATCGCCGAGCGCGACGCCCGGATCGCCGAGCTGGAAGCGGCCCTCGCGGGTGCGCAGGCCACGGCGATGGGGCGGCCGTCCGAAGCGGAGGAGCCCGGCACGGACGCTCCGCGGGACGAGCAGCCCGGCGACTCCGGGCCGCGTTCATGAGCGCCGCGGCGGGCGCCGTCGCGGGGCCGGACGGCCGGCTGCGCTGCCCCTGGGGCCTGTCCGCCGAGGACTACGTCGCCTATCACGACACCGAGTGGGGCCGCCCGCTCCACGGTGATCAGGCGCTGTTCGAGCGGCTGTGCCTGGAGGCCTTCCAGTCGGGCCTGTCCTGGCTGACGATCCTGCGCCGCCGGGAGGGCTTCCGGTCCGCGTTCCGCGACTTCTCGGTACCGGCCGTGGCCGCCTTCACCGCGGCGGACGTGGAACGGCTGCTCACCGACACCGGGATCATCCGCAACCGCGCCAAGATCGAGGCCGCGGTGAACAACGCCCGGGTCATCGCCGGGCTGGCCGGCGGCGAGCTGGACGCCCTGATCTGGTCCTACGCGCCGGACCCCGCGGGCCGCCCGGTGCCCCGCACCCTGGCCGACGTCCCGGCGGTCACCCCGGAGTCGACCGCGCTGGCCAAGGACCTCAAGAAGCGGGGATTCCGCTTCGTCGGCCCCACCACGGCCTACGCGCTGATGCAGGCCTGCGGGCTGGTCGACGACCATCTGGCGGACTGCTTCGCGCGGGGCGGCGGCACGGCCTGAACACTGAGGGCCCGCCGGCCACCGGCGGCCTTGCGGGCGGGTCCCGCCGCCCGGTGGGTCCCGACGCCCGGCGGGTCCCCACGCCTGGCGGGTCCCGACGCCCGGTGGGACCCGCCGCCCGGTGGTCTACCGGCCGAGGAACCTCGGCTTCTCCTTCTTCACGAAGGCCTCCACCGCGATGGTGTGGTCCTCGGACGCGCCCGCGCGGACCTGGAGTTCGTCCTCCTTGGCGAGGGTGCTCTCCAGATCGTGCGCCGCACCGTGCGCGAGGGACGCCTTGATCGCCGCGTAGGCGGCGGTCGGGCCCTCGGCGAGCCGTCGCGCGACGGCCTCCGCCTCGGCGGCGAGGTCGGCGGCGGGGACGACCTTGTTGGCGATGCCCAGCTCCTGCGCCTCCTGCGCGCTGACGTTCCGGGGGAAGAACAGCAGGTCGGCGGCGCGCCCGTGGCCGATCAGCCGGGGCAGCGTCCAGGAGACCCCCGAGTCGGCGGTCAGCGCGACCCCGGCGAAGGAGGTGTTGAAGGCCGCGGTGTCCGCGACCACCCGGTAGTCCGCGGCGAAGGCGAAGCCCGCGCCCGCTCCCGCCGCCACTCCGTTGACCCCCGCCACCACGGGCTTCGGCATATCGGCGATCGCCGTGACGATGGGGTTGTAGTGCTCCCGGACGGTGGTCATCGTGCTGCCGCTGCCCCGCTCGCGGTCCTCGGCCAGCAGCCCGATGTGCTCCTTGAGGTCCTGGCCGACGCAGAACGCGCGGCCGCTTCCGATGAGCAGGACGGCCCGCACCGCGGGGTCGTCCGCGGCCCGGCGCAGGCTGTCCCGCAGCGCGACCTTGGTCTCGGTGTTGAGCGCGTTCATGGCATCGGGACGATTCAGAGTGATCGTCGCGAGGCCGTCGGTCACCTCGTGCAGCACGGCGTCCGCCATTGCAGGGTCCCCTCCGTCGGGTGGCTCGGTGGTCGGTCGGGAACAGCATGGCGGAGATCGTCCGCCCCGGCACCGGCGCCCGGTGTGTGACCTGCGTCCAACTCTTCGGTGTCCCGCTCGGCAGGGGATCGCGCAGTATCGCAGGCCGATCGCCGAATTGGGTGGTTTTGCGGGAGCGCGTTGCAGAAGGTATGCCGACCGATGTTGGTCATCGGGTCCTGCCATGCGGGATAATGGCCTGGAAGCAATGTGTTCGATGCCGGTGACCCTGCCATGTCATGGTGCCGTCGGCTGACGATGAGCTGGTTTCAGGAAGGGGAACGAGCATGGCGGCCATGAAGCCGCGGACGGGCGATGGCCCGCTCGAGGTGACCAAGGAGGGGCGGGGCATCGTCATGCGCGTTCCGCTCGAAGGCGGCGGTCGTCTCGTCGTCGAGCTGACACCGGACGAGGCCGACGCGCTCGGCGACGCGCTGAAGAAGGTCGTCGGCTGAGGCGCGGGCCACAGCTCTTTTCGCACTGCCCCGGCGAGGGCCGCGCACACCGCGGCCCGCACGCCGGGGCAGTGCCGTGTGCGGGCACGGGGGAGCGGCGGTGCTTCGGGTTCCCGTAGGGGCGTCCCCGGCCGGGCGGTCCGGTGGGGGAGCGGGGTCAGCGCTTGACGGCGCAGAGCAGCCCGTCGCCCACCGGCAGCAGCGAGGGCAGCAGGACGGTGCTCTCCCGGACGGCGCGCAGGAGCTCCCGCAGCCGCTGGACCTCGGTGGGCGGGGTGGAGGAGTCCACGGTCCGGCCGTCCGCGAAGACGCCTTCGAAGATCACCAGCCCGCCCGGTCTGAGCAGGCGCAACGATTCGGCGAGGTAGTCCAGGCACTCCGTCCGGTCGCCGTCGCAGAACACCAGGTCGTATCCGCCGTCGGCCAGGCGGGGCAGGACGTCGAGCGCGCGGCCGGGGATGAAGCGGGCACGGTTCCCGGCGAAGCCGGCGGCGCGGAAGGCCTGACGCGCGAACTGCTGCCGCTCCGGTTCGAGGTCGACGGTGGTCAGCACGCCGTCGGGGCGCATGCCGTGCAGCAGGTGGATCCCGGAGACGCCGGTCCCGGTGCCGATCTCGGCGACGGCCTTGGCATCCGCCGCGGCGGCGAGCAGGCGCAGTGCCGCACCGGTGCCGGACGACACCGAGCGGAGCCCTGCTTCCTCGGCCCGGTCGCGGGCCCAGTGCAGCGCCTCGTCCTCGGCGACGAACGCATCGGCGAACGCCCAGCTCGTCTGGCGGTTGCCGGTAATGGCCCTCTCCTGTCCCCGTAGTCGACGCAACGGTGACTGTATCCGTTGCCCCGGGAACCCGCTGATGGGACCGGGCGTTACGGGGAAGGGGAACGGGGAAGGGAAGCGGCGCCACGATGCCTAAAATGCGGGTCAAAGATCCTTATCCGGAGCTAACGGGCGAGGTGGATATGGTAGGGGCTCTACTGGACACCACCAGAGCCGACAGGGGAGGTGCGGCTGCGGCCGGTGACCGGGGAGTGCTCAGGCGCTTTCGCAGGTCGGCCGGCGAGCCGAAATCCGTGACCGACACCGCTGACCGTTCCCGCGCCACCGCCGCCTCCGCGCCGACCGCGACCTTCTCCAGCACTGCGTCCTTCGGCGACGAGGCGGACGCCACGGCGTGGACTCCCCCCACCTGGGAGGAGATCGTCAGCACCCACAGCGCACGGGTCTACCGTCTCGCCTACCGTCTGACGGGCAACCAGCACGACGCCGAGGACCTCACCCAGGAGGTCTTCGTCCGGGTCTTCCGCTCGCTGTCCACCTACACGCCGGGCACCTTCGAGGGCTGGCTGCACCGGATCACCACCAACCTCTTCCTGGACATGGTCCGCCGCCGGCAGCGCATCCGGTTCGACGCCCTGGGTGACGACGCCGCCGAGCGGCTGCCCAGCCGGGAGCCATCTCCCCAACAGCACTTCCACGACAGCCACTTCGACGCCGATGTGCAGCAGGCGCTGGACACCCTCGCGCCGGAGTTCCGCGCGGCGGTGGTGCTCTGTGACATCGAGGGGCTGTCGTACGAGGAGATCGCGGCCACGCTGGGCGTCAAGCTCGGCACGGTCCGCAGCCGGATCCACCGCGGCCGGTCCCATCTGCGCAAGGCGCTCAAGCACCGGGCGCCCGCGCCCCGCGGCGAGCGGTCGGTACGGCTGGCCGCCGCTGTCCCGGCCATCGCAGGAGAGGGCGGGAGGGCGTGACCGGATCCGGTGGTGCGAGCCATGCAGAGCAGCACCTGGGCGACCGTCTCGCCGCGCTGGTCGACGGCGAGCTGGGACACGACGCGCGTGAGCGGGTGCTGGCGCATCTGGCGACCTGCTGCACCTGCAAGGCCGAGGCCGACGCCCAGCGGAAGCTGAAGAGCTTCTTCGCCGAGACGGCGGAGCCGACCCCTTCGGAGGGGCTGCTCGCGCGGCTCCAGGGGCTGCCCGGAGGCGATCCGGGCCGGGAGGGCGCGCCCTTCGGCTCCGGGAACGGCTTCGGGGACGGCGTGTTCGGCATGTCCCCGGAGCAGTTCGCCTATGGCCCGGCGGGCGCCCATCGCGGGCCGGACCGGTCCGGCTTCCGCATCCATGACGTCGAGCGGTCCGCCTCGCGGGGCCGCCGGTTCGCGTTCGCCGCTGCCGGGGCGGTGTCCCTGGCCGCCTTCGCGCTCGGTGGCGCGCTGCCGTTCGAGGGGCCGGGCGAGACTCCGTCGGCGCGCGGCGACGGCGCGGTGAAGCCGGTGCGCACGGCTCCGTCGCGGAGCGGGTCCGCGGGCGGCGGCGAGGGGCTGCTGGTCGCGTCGGCCCCGGGCGGCCAGCGTATTCCGCTGACCGTGCCCAGCTGGGCCCGTCGGCCCTCCTCCCCCCTGCCGTCCGCCGAGCCGTCGGGCCCGCTGTTCCCGTACGCCTCGCCGGTGCTGACGGCGCCCACGGTGCTCAGCCCCCTGATACGTCCGGCGGCCCCGGTGCGGCAGGACATCGCGCACGGCGGGAAGCTGCTCAGCGGCGCTCCGGCCGCGTCGCCGTCCCCCTCCTCGTCCTCGGACCGGTCGGCGCCGGTCGTCGCCGCCACCGCCCCCGAGGCGCGGGCCTCCACAGGCCGCTGACGCTCCCCGGCGCACGGTCGTGCTGCCCGGTCCCCCTGCGCACCACCGCGCGTACCTGGTTGAATCGCTGGCGCGGGGGGAGCGGACCGGGCGGCGCAACGGCCCGAGCCGTGCCGGGCGAGTACTGGGGAGAACATGGACGAGGGGAAGGCCGCCGGGCCCGAGCCGAAGTGGTGGAGCCGGCCCCGGCGGAGCGCCATCGGCCGGCAGGCCGCGGAGGTGGATCACGGCAGCGGGGGCGTTCCCGGGGCGGACCACGGCAGCGGAGGCGTTCTCGGCGCGGATCCCGGGACCGGGGCGAGCGCGGCACCGGCACACCAGGACTCCGCGGCCCGGCCATCGGATCCGGCACTCGCTGCTCCGGAGCCCGGATCCGTGCCGGCCGGTTCCGCGTCCGCCTCTGAGGATCGCGGGCCCGCACCCGCGGACTCCGTGCCCCCGCAGCCGGAGCCGTCCCTGCAGCCGGAGCCGTCCCCGAAGCCAAAGCCATCCCCGAAGCCGGAGCCGTCCCCGCAGCCTGGGCCGTCCCCGCAGCCGGACCCCGGCCCGGCCGCCGGCGGCGCGATCGGCGGGCCGCAGCCCCGGCACGCCCCCGACCCCTACAGCACTCCGCCCTACGGGCGGCCCGGCCCCTGGGCCCCGGCCCCGCCCGTGCAGCGGCCCGGGACCACTCCGCCGCACGGAACTCCGGCGGCGACCCCCGCCCTGGGGACCCAGCTCCCGGCCACTGCGGTCGGCGCCCCCGCCGTCGCGCCCCCGGTGCCCAGCCGGCCGGCCCCCGTACACCAGCCGGGCCCCGCACACCGGCAAGGCCCCGCACACGAGCCGGCCCCCGCACACCGGCAAGGCCCCGTACACCGGCCGGAACCGCAGCAGACGCCCGCTCCGTCGCCGGGAAGCCAGTGGGACCGCTACGACCCGTGGTACGCCGCGCCGGCCACGCCCGGGCCCGTGACCGCCCGGGACGATGCTCCCCGGCGGTCCTCCCGGCGCGGCGGCATGCTCGTCGGCGCGCTGCTGCTCGCGCTGGTCGCGGGCGGCATCGGCGGCGGCATCGGGGCGTACGTCGAGCGCAACGGCGGCCTCACGGAGGTGGAGCTGCCGCAGGCGCCGGCCGAGGCCGGCGGCCGCGATCCGCACAGCGTCGCCGGGATCGCCACCACCGCGCTGCCGGGCGTCGTCACCCTGCACGTCGAGGGTGCCGGAGCACAGGGCACCGGCACCGGCTTCGTGCTCGACGGGCGGGGCCACATCCTGACCAACAACCACGTCGTGGAACCCGCGGGCAAGGACGGCGGGATCTCCGTGACGTTCAGCGGCGGGGAGACGGCCGAGGCCGAACTCGTCGGCCGGGACAGCGGCTACGACCTCGCCGTGGTCCGGGTCAAGGGCGTCTCCGGGCTGAAGCCGCTGAGCCTGGGGAACTCCGACTCGGTGCGGGTGGGCGACCCGGTGGTGGCGATCGGCGCCCCGTTCGACCTGGCGGGCACCGTCACCACCGGCATCATCAGCGCCAAGGAGCGCCCCATCACCGCGGGCGGTGAGAAGGGCGACGGCAGCGACATCAGCTATGTCGACGCGCTCCAGACCGACGCCCCGATCAACCCCGGCAACTCCGGCGGACCGCTGGTGGATTCCCGCGGCCGGGTCATCGGCATCAACAGCGCCATTCGCGCCGCCGACGGCGGATCGGGTGTGGACGGCGCCCAGGGCGGCAGCATCGGCCTGGGCTTCGCCATACCGGTCAACCAGGGCAAGCGGGTCGCCGAGGAGCTGATCAACAAGGGCGAGGCGACACACCCGGTGATCGGCGTCACCTTGGACCTGGAGTACCGCGGTGACGGTGCCCGCGTCGGGAAGGGGGCCGCGTCGGTGAAGCGCGGCGGTCCCGGCGACCGGGCCGGTATCGAGCCCGGCGACGTGATCGCCGAGGTGGACGGCGCCCGGGTGCACAGCGGGGAGGAGCTGATCGTGAAGATCCGCAGCCACCGCCCCGGCGACCGGCTCCGCCTCGGTCTGGAGCGCGACGGCAGCGAGCGCACCCTCCGGCTCACCCTCGGCAGCGCGAGCGGCCGGTGATGCGGTACCGCCCGGGCCGCGGGGCCGGGTACCGTGGACCGGGCCCCGGCCCGCGCACCCATCCCGGCGGGGACGACCTCATCCGACCTGCCGGGCCGTGGACATCTCAAGGAGTTGCAAGGTGTTCAATGACATAGGCCCACTGGAGCTGGTCGCTCTGGTGATCCTTGCCGTGCTCATCTTCGGCCCGGACAAACTGCCCAAGCTCATCCAGGACATCTCGCGCTTCATTCGCAAGATCCGGGACTTCTCCGATGGGGCCAAGGCCGACATCCGGTCCGAGCTGGGACCCGAGTTCAAGGACTTCGACTTCGAGGACCTCAACCCCCGGACCTTCGTCCGCAAGCAGTTCATGGACGACGACCTGGGGCTGAAGGACATCCGCAACGGCTTCGACCTCCGCAAGGAGGTCACCGAGGTCTCCGACGCCGTGCGCGGCCGGGAGAGCGGTGCCTCCATCGGCGGGGCGGCCGCGTCCTCCTTCGGCACGTCCGGCGGTTCCGACCTGCTGCGCAAGCGTGATCCCCAGGCCCCCGACGAGCGTCCGCCGTTCGACTCCGACGCCACGTGATCCCCCCGTATGTCCGACCGGGCGGACCGGGGTGGCTATCCTCCCTGTGTCCGGGGTGAGGCCGCCCGCGGGGGCGGATCGCACTGAGACAACGGGGCAACAAGGAGGCACCACGCAGATGGAGACGACCAGTCGGCCCGGGGCACAGGGGGCGCCCGACGAGCCCAGCACGTCCACCGATGCGGAGGCCGGAAGAGCGGCCCAGGACGTGCCGGAGGGCCGCGGTCTCGACGGCTATCTGCTGGCAGGCTTCCCCTGGTACGGGCTGGATGAGGCCTTCACCGGCCCGCGCTGGCTGATGCAGGTCGGCTCCGCCGCCGACGGCACGGTCGAACACGGGTCGACCGGACACGGCGAGGTGCCCTCGGTACGGGTCGAGACCGAGCACGCCAAGCAGCGCTTCACGGTCGTCGTCACGGTCGCCGACCGTCCGGTGCGGCGCAGCGCGGACGGCACCGGCACGCTGGAGGCCACCTCGGTCTCCTCGGCGGCCTGGCTGGCCGGTTCGGGCCTGCTCTCCTGCACCTGGCCGAGCCAGATGGAGCGGGCGCTGCGCGACGACTGGCTGAACCAGCAGACCGCGATCGCCTGGGAGCTGGCCGAGGACCCGTCCGCGCCCGACTGGACGTCGCTGTCGCTGCCGGTGGACGGCGTGCCCACCCCGTTCCACTACCGGGAGTCCGAGTACGGCTGGGTGCTGGCCGGTTCGTCACCGGCCCAGGAGGGCGTGCACATCGGCGCCTACGGGCGCGGGATGAGCGCCTACGGCCTCGGCTTCTCCGTGATCAAGGACATCGCCGGATACACCGGCTGACGGCTCGCGCCCCGGCCCGGGACGGCCGGCGGTGATCCCGGGTCCGCACCGCGGCCGGGGGCCGTCCGGCGTCCCGCAGCTTCCCCCCCGTGGCCCGGGCCGCCGGAATCCCACCGGAATGCCACCGGAATCCCACCGGACCGGCATCCCGCCCGAGGCCATCGGGTGCCTCCCCGAGCCCCACGCCTGAGCGTCCCGCCCGACGAGCGCGCTCTCCGGCGCTCCTCCCGGCCGTTCGCCGGCCCTCCCGAGGCGCCCGGCCGTTCACCGGCCCCCGCCTCGCTCTCGGCGCCCGTCCCCGCTGCGGAACACGCCCCGGGACGCGACGACGTGCGGACACGTCCCCGGACGCGACGACGGCGGGGCGTTCCGGAACCCGTGCCCCGGAACACCCCGCCGTCGGACGGGTGTTGTGCGGTTCAGAACTTGTTGCGCGGGGTGAGCCCCAGCGTCATGCCCGCCAGGCCGCGCTGACGGCCACCGAGCTTGCCCGCGATGTCCCGCAGCGCGCTGCCCGCGGGGGAGTCCGGGTCGGTGAGCACGACCGGCTTGCCCTCGTCGCCGCCCTCCCGCAGCCGGACGTCGATCGGGATGGCGCCGAGCACCGGGACCTCGGCGCCGGTGGTCCGGGTCAGCCCCTCGGCGACCCGCTGCCCGCCGCCGGTGCCGAACACGTCGACCATCTCGTCGCAGTGCGGGCAGGGCAGCCCCGACATGTTCTCGACGACGCCCACGATCTTCTGGTGGGTCTGCACCGCGATGGAGCCGGCCCGCTCCGCCACCTCGGCGGCGGCCTGCTGAGGCGTCGTCACGACCAGGATCTCCGCGTTCGGCACCAGCTGCGCCACCGAGATGGCGATGTCACCGGTGCCCGGCGGCAGGTCGAGGAGGAGCACGTCCAGGTCGCCCCAGTAGACGTCCGCCAGGAACTGCTGGAGGGCGCGGTGCAGCATCGGGCCGCGCCAGACCACCGGGGTGTTGCCCGGGGTGAACATCCCGATCGAGATGACCTTCACGCCGTTCGCCGACGGCGGCATGATCATGTTCTCGACCTGGGTGGGGCGGCCGTCCGTGCCCAGCATGCGCGGCACCGAGTGGCCGTAGATGTCGGCGTCGACGACGCCGACCTTCAGGCCGTCCGCCGCCATGGCCGCGGCCAGGTTGACCGTGACCGAGGACTTGCCGACGCCGCCCTTGCCGGAGGCCACCGCGTACACCCTGGTCAGCGAGCCCGGCTTGGCGAACGGCACCTCGCGCTCCGCCGTGCCGCCGCGCAGCGACGCGGCCAGCTCCTTGCGCTGCTCGTCGCTCATCACGTCGAGCTCGACACCGACCCGGGTGACGCCCGGCACCCGGGAGACCGCCTCGGTGACCTCGCGGGTGATGGTGTCGCGCAGGGGGCAGCCGGAGACCGTCAGATAGACGCCGACCGCGACCGACCCGTCCGCCGCGATGTCCACCGATTTGACCATCCCGAGTTCGGTGATGGGGCGGTGGATCTCGGGGTCGTTCACCGTCGCGAGCGCGTCGCGCACCGCCTCTTCGGCGGGCACTGCGTCGGGGGTGTCGGTCGTGTCGGTAGCCATGCCCCGATGGTACGGCGCCGGACCGACGGCGAGGAAAGGACGTCAGCGGTCGCGTTGGTCACTTTCCGCAGGTCGCTGCTGATCCAGGTCCTTGAGCAGCTCCTCCAGCTCGGAGCGGATCCAGTCGCGGGTGGCGACCTCGCCGAGCCCCATCCGCAGCGCCGCCACCTCCCGGGTCAGGTACTCGGTGTCGGCGATGCTGCGCTCGTGCCGGGCGCGGTCCTGTTCGAGGCTGACGCGGTCCCGGTCCGACTGCCGGTTCTGGGCGAGGAGGATCAGCGGGGCGGCGTACGAGGCCTGCAGCGACAGCACCAGCGTCAGGAAGATGAACGGGTACTCGTCCCAGCGCAGACCCGACGGCGCGGCGATGTTCCACACCACCCAGAGCAGGATGACGACCGTCATCCAGACGATGAAGCGGCCGGTGCCCAGGAAGCGGGCGATCCGCTCCGAGAGCCGTCCGAAGGCGTCCGGGTCGTACTCCGGCAGCGGCCTGCGCCGCCGGATCTGCGGCAGGTCGAGACGGCGCACCCGCTCCGCGCGCTCCACCCGCTCCGGGCGCGGGCGGTCGGTGCGCCCGTCGCGGCGGTCAGCCTGCATGGGCGGCTCCCCACACCCGGGGGACCTCGGACTCGCGCCAGTCCTCGGGCAGCATGTGGTCCAGGACGTCGTCCACCGTGACCGCCCCCAGCAGGTGTCCCGCCTCGTCGACGACGGGCGCCGCGACCAGGTTGTACGTCGCGAGATAGCCGGCCAGCACCGGCAGCGGGGCGTCCGGCGGCAGCGGCTGCAGATCGCTGTCCACGATGGCCCCGACCAGGGTGAAGGGCGGGTCGCGGAGCAGCCGCTGGAAGTGCACCACGCCCAGGTAGGTGCCGGTGGGCGTCTGGTCGGGCGGGCGGCACACGTACACCTGCGCGGCGTGGGCGGGGGTCAGGTCCGGGTCGCGGACCCGGGCGAGGGCCACGGCGACCGTCGCGTCCGGCCGGAGCACGATCGGTTCGGTGGTCATGATGCCGCCCGCGGTGCTCTCCTCGTACGACATCAGCCGCCGCACGGAGGCGGCGTCGTGCGGGCGCATCAGGCCGAGGAGGCGCTCCTTGTCCGTCTCGGGCAGCTCGGAGAGGAGGTCGGCGGCGTCGTCCGGGTCCATGGCCTCCAGGACGTCGGCGGCCCGCTCCTCCTGGAGCTTGCCGAGGATCTCCACCCGGTCGTCGTCGGGCAGTTCCTCCAGGACGTCGGCGAGCCGGTCGTCGTCGAGCGCCGCCGCGACCTCGGCGCGGCGCTTGGCGGAGAGATGGTGCAGGACGTTCGCGAGGTCCGCGGGCCGCAGCTGTTCGAAGGTGGCCAGCAGATTGGCCGCGCCCTGCCCCTCCTCCTCGACGGAGAAGCCGGTGACGGCCGACCACTCGACGGTCAGGGTCTCGCCGCGCCGCCGCAGCGCGCCGCCCCGGCCGCGCCGGACGAAGACCTTGTCGATCTCCCAGTCCCGGCGGCCGGGCAGCTGGGTCACCGAGACGTCGAGGACCGTGACCTCCTCACCGGTCTCCACCTGCCGCACCCGCCGGTCCAGCAGCTCGCCGATCACCAGGGTCTCCGTCGGACGCTGTTCGAAGCGGCGCATGTTCATCACCCCGGTCGTGATGACCTGGCCGGACTCCACACCGGTGACCCGGGTCATCGGGACGAAGATCCGGTGCCTGCTGACGACCTCCACGACCAGCCCCAGCACGTGCGGCGGCCGGCCCCCCACCCGCAGCATCACCACCAGATCGCGCACCCGGCCGACCTGGTCGCCGTGGGGGTCGAACACCGCGACGCCCGCGAGGTGGGAGATGAAGACCCGGGGGGCGCCACCCGCCATGTCGCGCGCCTCCTTAAATCCGGGCAAAAGCCTCGATATCGGATTCAGGCTAACGTGCCCCGGTCGGGGCCGCCGGAACAGAAGAGCCGGACGGCTGCCTGTCGAGCCCCGGGTACCGCCCAGGTACGCTGCCGTCTGCTGTCGAGGTCACCCGCATCCAGGAGGCACAGCCGACGTGACTGCATTCCCCCGCACACGGAACGCGGTACTCGTGGGGGCCGTGTGCACGGGACTCGCCGCGGTGCTCGCCGGCTGCGGCAGCGGTGAGGACCCCGACGCCGGGACGAACGGCGTCGGCAAGCTCTCCGCGACGAAGATCGAGAGCAAGGCCCGCAAGGCCGTCGGCGGCGCCGAGGCGGTACGGCTGGCCGGCAGCCTCGTCACCAAGGGGCGGACCTACCGGCTCGACATGCGGCTGAAGAAGGACGGCGGGATCGGCGAAGTCTCCACCAAGGGCAGGCGCTTCGAGCTGCTGCGGGTGGGGGACGAGCTCTATCTGAAGGCCGACACCGCCTTCTGGAGCGGCCAGCAGGGCGGCTCCACACCCTCCGACAGCGCCGCGGCCAGCAAGCTCGACGACAAGTACGTCAAGGTGCCCAGGGCCGACCCCGCGTACAAGCAGCTCAGCGGCTTCACCGAGATGGACCTGATGCTCGACGGCCTGCTCGGCCTGCACGGCAAGCGGGCCGCCGGCGACCGCGGGAGCGTCGGAGGGGTGCGCACGGTCCGGGTCACCGCGGGGGACGGCGCCGGCGGCGCCTTCGACGTCTCGCTGGAGGGCACGCCCTACCCGCTGCGTCTGCAGCGCGCGGGTGGCGCGGGCGTGGTGCAACTCTCCGACTGGAACCAGGACTTCGGCCTGAAGGCGCCGGACAAGGAACACATCGTCGACTACGGCCGGCAGATCTCGACCAACTGAGGCGCCGCGCGGAGTCGCTCCCGGCCGCCGGAAGGCCCGCGGAACTCCCGCGGAACCGGCCTTGGCAGCCGGCCCCGGCAGGCTGCGGAACTCCCGCGGAACCGGCCTTGGCAAACGGCCCCAGCAGGCCGCGTAACTCCCACGGCACCAGCCTTGGCAGCAGGCTGCGCCCTACTCCGAAGCCCCGCCCCGGCGGCGCTTGCGGCCCAGGAGCCCCCGGCCCAGCAGCTTCGGCAGCGCGGCGGGAATCGGACGCCGCGTGGTGGCGGGGGACTGCGGGGGCGCGGCGGCCAGTGAGCCGTCCGGCAGCCCGGCGGGGGCACCCGCGGGCTCCAGCCGCAGCACCCGGCACTCCCGGGCCCAGCGGTCGGTGATCTGCTCGGCGTCCGGGGCGTTGAGCCGCTTCCCCTTCAGCTCGTCGACGGCGGCCTGCCAGCCCTCGCTGCCGGGGGCCAGCTCGGTCACCCGGGCCGGCCAGCTCACGAGGCGGCCGCCCTTGTCCTTGCTGCGCACGGTCACCTCGGCGGTTCCGCCGTCGGTGAGTCCGAGCCCGGTGAACGGCTGCTCGCCCGGACCGTCCCCGATGAGACAGGCGGCGCCGTCGAGCCACAGGTGCCACAACGAGCGGGGCGGCGCGACCGCTCCGTCGCTGCCCCGGACCCAGATCAGGCCGGACTTCTTGGTGGCCTCCTCGATGAGGGCGCGGTCCATCAGGGCGGGCGTCTGCGTCATGACCTCACCTTAAGCCTCTCCGCCCGTCCGCCTCCGGGCCGGTGCACGACTGCGCCACCGCAGCCCTGCCGATACGGAGCCCTGCCGATACGGAGCCCTGCCGATACGGAGCCTGCCGATACGGCGCCCGCCCACAGGGACCGCGCCCGCCCCGCGGCCTACGCTGAACGGGTCCGCTCCGTCCCGCCGCCTCCGCACCCGTGAGGACCCCGTGCCCGCAGCCCCGACCCGTACCGGCCGGACCGCCGCCCCCGGCGCGGTGGCCGCCCACCGGATCGACCTGCTGCTCCTCGCGGTCGCCGTCTCCGGGATCTCCTTCTCCGCGCCGCTCATCGCCGCGACCGCCGCACCGGCCCTGGCCATCGCGTTCTGGCGGAACGCCATGGGGGCCGGCGCGCTCGCCCCGCTCGCGCTGCTCCGGCACCGGTCCGAGCTGCGCGGCATGGGCCGCCGGGAGCTGCTGCTGTCCGCCGCGGCCGGTGCCCTGCTCGCGCTGCACTTCGGGCTCTGGCTGCCCAGCCTCCGGCTGACCTCCGTGGCCTCCTCGACCGCGCTGGTCACCACCACGCCCATCTGGACGACCCTGGTGCTCCGGCTGCGCGGGCACCGGCCGCCCGCCCTGGTCTGGGCGGGCACCGCCGTGGCGTTCCTCGGGGTGCTGGTGCTCACCGGGGTGGACCTGTCGCTGTCCCCGTCCGCCCTGGCCGGTGACGCCCTCGCGCTGGGCGGCGGCATGGCGGCCGCCGGGTACGTGCTCATCGGGTCCGCGGTGCGCCGCACCGTGACCACGACCGCCTACTCCTCCGTGTGCTACACCACGACCGCCGCGCTCCTGCTGGTCGTCTGCCTGGTCTCCGGCTCCGCGCTCGCCGGGTACAGCGGGGAGACCTGGCTGAAGCTCGCCCTGCTCACCGTCTGCGCCCAGCTGCTCGGCCACACCCTGATCAACCGCGTGGTGCGCGGCCTCGGCCCGTCCGTGACCTCGACGGCGATCCTGCTGGAGACCCCGGGCGCGGCGCTGATCGCCGCGGTGTGGCTGGGCCAGACCCCGCCCCTGGCGGGCTGCGCGGCCCTGCTGGTGATCCTCGCCGGCCTCGCCCTGGTGATCAGGGGCGACCGCGACCGGGTGCCCTGACCGCCGCCTCGGCCCCGGCCGTCACGCGCCCTGACCCCGGCCGTCGACAGGCGCCCCGGCCCGGCCGACGGGCGAACACTGGGAGCCGGCCGCTGCCCGAGACCCCGTTCGGAGCCGGCCGCTGCGCCTGCGGCCCCGCTCGGGACCGACTGCTGCGCCCGGGACCCCTCGGAGCCGGCCGCTGCGCGCTCGAAGCCCCGCTTCGGGACCGGCCGCCGCGCTTCAGGCCCCGCTCCGCCCCGGCCGGTGCGCCGGCAGCGGCCCGCTCAGAGCCAGCCGTTGCGCTTGAAGCCCCGGTGGATCGCGAAGCAGATCCCGACGATCAGCGCCATGACCGACGGGTAGCCGTACTTCCAGTGCAGCTCCGGCATGTAGGTGAAGTTCATGCCGTAGACGCCGCAGATCATCGTGGGCACGGCGATGATCGCCGCCCAAGCCGTGATCTTCCGCATGTCCTCGTTCTGGGCGACGGTCGCCTGCGCGAGGTTGGCCTGCAGGATGGAGTTCAGCAGGTCGTCGAAGGACACCACCTGCTCGTTGACCCGGGCCAGGTGGTCGGCGACGTCCCGGAAGTACTTCTGGATGTCCGGGTCGACCAGTCGCATCGGCCGCTCCGACAGCAGCTGCATCGGCCGCAGCAGCGGTGAGACGGCCCGCTTGAACTCCAGCACCTCCCGCTTGAGCTGGTAGATCCGGCTTGCGTCGCCGCCGCGGGCGCTGCCGCCGCCGGGCGCCGAGCTGAAGACCTCGATCTCCACCTCGTCGATGTCGTCCTGCACCGCGTCGGCCACCGCGATGTAGCCGTCCACGACCTGGTCGGCGATGGCGTGCAGCACGGCCGAGGGGCCCTTGGCGAGGAGCTCCGGGTCGTCCTGGAGGCGGTGCCGCAGGGCTCGCAGCGAGCCCTGGCCGCCGTGCCGGACGGTGATGATGAAGTCCCGGCCGGTGAAGCACATCACCTCGCCGGTCTCCACCACCTCACTGGTCGCGGTGAGCTCGGCGTGCTCGACGTAGTGGATGGTCTTGAAGACGGTGAACAGGGTGTCGTCGTACCGCTCCAGCTTGGGCCGCTGGTGCGCGTGGATCGCGTCCTCCACGGCAAGCGGGTGCAGCCCGAACTCCTGCGCGATACCGGCGAATTCCTGCTCGGTCGGCTCGTGCAGTCCGATCCAGGCGAAGCCGCCCTCGGAGCGCACCCGGCGCATGGCCTCCCCGGGCGTCAGCTGTTCCCGGACGCGGTTGCCGTCCCGGTACACGGCGCAGTCGACCACGGAGGTCGGCGCACCGGGCTGTTCCGTTCCGGTACCGCCGTAGCCGGCGAGCCCCTTCCGCAGGGCGGGGCGCACGGCGGCACGCAGGTCACGGATCATCGACATGGCAGGCTCCTTTACGGGCCGGCCGTCGGCGGCTGGGTTCCGCGGGGGGAGGGGTTCCCCGGGGGAACAGCGCTGCCCGTAATACCGACGTACGCCTTCTGCACGCCGGCAAAGCGGGCGGCACCGCTGTCGCCGCGGTGACGGCAAATCAAGGCACGGACGAGTCACAACGAGGTCGCTCTTCCGGATTGCCGTGAACCTCAGTGGTTTCGCCGCTCGGCGGCTGGGTACGGAGGCTTCAGATCGCGAAGAAGTGGCAGCGCACGGAAGAACTGTTGGTACTGCACGGTCGACTAGGATCCACCGCAGCCCCACCTCCTCCGGCCGGTTCCCCGTAGGGAAAACACGGATCGCGACATGCGCCGCGAGACTGTTCATCAGGGCTCGGACATACGGTGCTGCTCCGTGCTGCCCTGATCAGCGGCCAAGACTATCAGTCGACCGGCGTGTCAAGTTCCGACTTTGCCTGCTGCATACGCGTTCTATGCTCACGGTATGTCAGACGTTCTTGAGCTGGTCGAGGCCCGGTTGCGGTCCGCGCTGGGCGCGCCGGAGGCGCGTGCGGCGGTCACCTTCCTCGGCACCGACCGCATCGAGGTCCTGCGCTTCGCCGACGGCGATGTGGTGCGCTACGCCACGCTCGGCATGTCAGCGCAGCCGATGACCGACCCCACCGCCGCCCTCGCCGACCCGCTGCGCGGTCCGCGCGCGGAGCTGCTGATCTCCGTCCGCACCGGACAGGCCGACACCGACAAGGTGCTCCGTCCGCTGGCCGTGCTGGCCGCCTCGCCGCAGGTCGAGGGGGTCGTTGTCGCGCCGGGGGCCTCGCTCGACGTGGGCGAGCCGCTCTGGCCGGAGGCGCCGTTCTCCTCCGTGCTCGTCGCGGAGTCCGGCGGACTGGTGGAGAACCTGGAGCTGGACGCCCCTCTGGAGCCGGTGCGCTTCCTGCCGCTGCTGCCGATGACGGCCAACGAGGCGGCCTGGAAGCGGGTGCACGGCGCGGGCGCCCTGGAGAAGCGCTGGCTGACGCACGGTACGGACCTGCGCGATCCGCAGCGCAGGTCCGTACCGCTGGACTGAGGGGGCGGGGCCGCCGGCCCCGGGGCGTCAGGCGGGCTGGGCCGCGGGCACCGGGGCGTCAGGCGGGCTGGGCCGCGGGCAC